>JAYUAH010000147.1:0-5655 GCA_043741415.1 Betaproteobacteria bacterium | reverse complement strand
TGGCGAGGCCGGGCAGTACACCTTCGCCGCGTTGCGCACCAGCACGCTGACGCCGTTCTGGGCGAGTGCTGCGTTTCTGCTGGCGCTGTTCGGCTTCGGCGCCAAGGCGGGTTTGTTGCCGTTGCATGTGTGGCTGCCCGAGGCGCATCCTGCGGCGCCCTCGCCGGTGTCGGCGCTGATGAGTGCCGTCATGCTCAAAACCGCAATTTACGGATTTTTGCGCGTGACGTTTGATCTGCTGCAGACGCAAATCTGGTGGTGGGGTGTGGTGGCGCTGGTGCTGGGGTTGCTAACTGCCGTGTTCGGCGTGATATTTGCGGCCGTGCAAAGCGACATGAAGCGGCTGCTCGCTTATTCGTCCATTGAAAACATAGGCATCATTTTGCCGGTGTGGGGCTGGCTATTATTTTCAAGGTGTACGGAAATTTGCATCTGGCGGCGCTGGCACTGGTGGCGACGCTCTACCACTGCCTAAATCATGCGTTTTTCAAGAGTCTGCTGTTTTTGGGGACGGGTTCGGTGCTACACGCGACCCACGAGCGCAGCCTCGGCAAGCTGGGCGGCCTGATTCGTAACATGCCGTGGGTTGCGGGTTTGTCTCTGGTCGGCGCACTGGCTATAGCCGGGTTGCCACCGCTCAACGGCTTCGTTTCGGAGTGGCTGCTGTTGCAGGCGTTTTTGTTTTCGCCGGGATTACCTAATCCGTACCTCAATATGCTGGTGCCGCTGGGTTCGGCTGCGTTGGTTTTGGCCTCGGCGTTATCGGGCTACGTGATGGTCAAGTTTTATGGCGTGATTTTTCTCGGCCAGCATCGCGAAGAAAAATTGCGTGAGGCACGCGATGCGGGCCTGTGGGAGCGTGCGGCGCTGGCGTGGTTTGCCGCGGGTTGTGTGGCCCTGGGACTATTTCCAATGGCGGTGATAATGCTGTTGGATAAGGTGGCATTGCTGCTGGTGAACTTCAAGCTAAGCGCGGTCATGTCGAGTAGCGGCTGGCTGCTGTTTGCGCCGGCAGCGGCGGCGCGTGCCAGTTATGGTCCCATCCTGTTTTTGCTGGGCATCGTCGGCACGTTACTGGTGACGTTTCTGGCGGTGCGTGTTTTTTATCACGGACGCGTGCGGCGCGGCGCCGCATGGGATTGCGGCTTTCCCGAGCAGACCTCGCGCATGCAGGATACCGCCGAGGGCTTCGGTCAGCCGATCACCCAAATCTTTGAGCCGTTTTTTCGCGTAAGGCGCCAGATGCCGGATGCGTTTAGCAGTCAACCGGTTTATAGCAAAACCAATGAAGACCAGTTCTGGTACTGGCTCTATCTGCCAGTGGCGCGTGCCAACGAACGCATCGCGTCGTGGATCGGCGTGTTGCAGCACGGGCGCATCCATCTATATTTACTCTATAGCTTTGTAACGTTGCTGGCGTTGCTGTTGTTCGTGCGTTGAACATTCTAATTATGTTGAATATGTTCATTTCATTCCTGTCGCAACTGACCCAGACCCTGCTGGTGGTGCTGATCGCGCCGCTGATGCTGGGTTGGGTGGCGCAGTGCCGGGCATGGCTGCAAAACCGCAGCGGGCCGGGCGTGCTGCAACCGTACCGGGTGCTGTTCAAACTGCTGGAAAAAGACGCGTTGCTCGCACACAACGCATCGGCGTTGTTTCGCGCCGCCCCCTATATCCAGTTCGGTTGTATGGTGCTGGCGGCCAGTGTGGTGCCGATTATTGAGACCAATCTGCTGTTTGCGCCGGCTGCCGACGTGATTGCGCTGGTCGGCGTGTTTGCACTGGCGCGCGTGTTCTCGGCGTTGGCGGCGATGGATGTCGGCACCTCGTTCGGCAGCCTGGGCGCGCGACGCGAAATGCTGGTGGCGAGCCTGTCGGAACCGGCGCTGCTGATGGTGTTTTTTACGCCGCTCTTGATTGTGCAGTCGAGCTCGCTCAACACCATCGTCGATACCCTGGCGCATCGCGAGTTTGCTTTGTACCCCAGTATGGCATTCGCGGCGGTGGCGTTCACCATGGTGTTGTTGGCGGAAAACGCACGCATCCCCGTCGATAACCCGGCTACCCACCTTGAACTCACCATGATTCACGAGGCATTGATCCTGGAGTATTCCGGGCGCCATCTGGCGCTGATCGAGTGGGCAGACGCCATCAAGTTCACCACGTACTGCGCCATCGGCATCGCGCTGTTCGTGCCGTGGGGCATCGCCAAGGCTGGCGACTGGCAGGGTTTGCTGGGCGCCATACCGGCGCTGCTGGTGAAACTCGGTGTGGCCGGTGCAGGGCTGGCAGTGCTCGAAACGGTCTCCGCGAAAATGCGCATCTTTCGGGCGCCGGAATTTCTGGGCATGGCGTTCATGCTGGCGGCGCTGGGCATGCTGACGCGTCTCTTGCTCGGAGCGTAGATCGTGGCTATGTCCGCACAACTGATCAATCTAATGGCGTCGCTAATGCTGCTGATCGCGTTTGCGATGCTGGCACAGCGGCGCATCCTGTCACTGGTGTATTTGTTCGCCTGGCAAGGCGTCATTCTGGCGGCGAACAGCCTCATCGTCGGCTGGTACACCGGGCATCACGAGTTGTATCTCTCGGCGTTTTTTACCGTGCTGCTGAAGGTGCTGGCCTTGCCGATGGTGCTGCATTATTTGATTCGTAAACTCGAAATCCGCGGGGAAGTGGAAACGCTGATCAATATTCCTGCCACCATGTTGGCGGGCATCGCGCTGGTGGTATTTGCCTTCAATCTCGCGTTGCCGATTTCGCAGTTGGCGGGCACCATTACACGCGGCACGCTGGGTATCGCCATCGCCGTGGTGCTGCTCGCGTTTTTGATGATGATCACGCGCCGCAAGGCGGTGCCGCAGGTGATTGGATTTCTGGCGATGGAGAACGGGTTGTTTTTCGCCGCCACCAGCGCAACCTATGGCATGCCGATGGTGGTTGAACTGGGCATCTTGCTCGACGTGATCGTCGGCGTGCTGATTCTCGGCATATTCTTTTTCCAGGTGCGCGAGGCGTTTGACAGTCTTGACTTAAAGCACATGGAGAAGTTGAAGGAATCGGAGCTGTGAACGAAATTGCCGTCACCCTCGGCGCGCCTGCGGTGGGCGCGGTTCTGCTGGCGATCTATGGCGCTCGCGTGCAGGCTTCGCGTTTGAACGTGCTGGTCGGTTTGGTTACCCTCATTGGGGCGGTGCTACTGGCCACACGCGTGATTAGCGAGGGTGCGCTGCTGGCGTTTAACGATGCTTTTTTTGTGGATTCGTTCAACGTGTTTCTAGTGGCGCTGACGGCGCTGGTGGCTTTTACCACGTCGATATTCAGCGGTCGCTACATGCGCAATGAACAGGGGCGCGGCCGCCTGACGCCGCGGCGGCTGCGGCTTTATCACTGCATGTATCAGGTGTTCGTGTTTACCATGTTGCTGGTGTTGCTCACGAATAACCTGGGCATCATGTGGGTGGCGCTGGAAGCGGCGACCCTCGCGACGGTGTTGCTGGTGAGTCTGTATCGCACGCCGGCGAGCATTGAGGCAGCGTGGAAATATTTTATCCTGTGCAGCGTGGGTATTGCGCAGGCGCTATTCGGCACGATATTGTTGTATCTGGCAGCAGAAAAAGTGCTGGGCGGCGGTGGCAATGCACTGCTGTGGACGCACCTGAACGCGGTGAAAGGCGATCTGGAGCCGACAGTGCTGTCGCTGGCGTTTGTGTTTCTGATCGTGGGCTACGGCACCAAGGCGGGGTTGGCGCCGCTGCACAATTGGTTGCCGGACGCGCACGCCGAAGGGCCGACGCCGATCTCTGCGGTGCTGTCGGGTTTGTTACTGAACATCGCACTCTACGCCATCGTGCGCTGCAAGGTGCTGGTGGACGGCGCGCTCGGCACCTCGTTCGCCGGCAAACTGATGATGGGCTTCGGCATTTTATCGGTGGTGATTGCCGCGTTTTTTCTGTCACGGCAAAAGGATGTGAAACGCATGTTTGCGTACTCGTCGATCGAGCACATGGGGCTGGCGACGTTTGCGTTCGGCATGGGCGGGCCGTTGGCGACCTTTGCCGCGTTACTGCACATGACGGTGCACAGTCTCACCAAGTCGGCGACCTTTTTCGCGGTGGGGCACGCGACACAGCATTCCGGCACGCAAGTGATGGATCAAATTCGCGGACTGATGGTGACCAGCCCGACCATTGGCTGGGGCCTGATGCTGGGCACGCTGGCGATACTCGGGATGCCGCCCTTCGGCGTATTCGCGAGTGAGTTCCTGATTTTGACCACGGCCATGCGCGAGCAACCGTGGGCGGCGCCGATCCTGATGGTGGCGCTGGCGGTGGCGTTTGCGGCGATGTTTATGCGCGTGCAGGCCATGGTGTTCGGCGAGAGCACGGCGCAGCCGCTGCTGCATGCGCCGGCCATGGTGCCGGTGTTCCTGCATCTGGCGCTGGTGCTGATGCTCGGTTTGTGGATTCCACCGTATCTCGCTGATTGGTACCGGCTTGCGGCAAAGCTGATTGGATAGCGCATGAGCATCGGCGATTTTGACCTGGCGTATGACACACTGGACTGCGCGTTCCCGGTGCGTGCGGCGCGTGTCGACGCGGGTGAGTGGCGCACGCTGTGCCTGCATGTGGCGGCGGGCGGCGGCCGTCTGGTCGCGCTGTGGGGCTCTGATCGGCGTCAGGGCGGTGCGGCGTATGAAACGGCCTACGCAATGCATGCCGCGCTGGCCAGTGATACCGAATTCGCGGTAGTGACCTTGTCGCTGGCGGGCACGGCTTATCCCGACATCTCCGATTTGTTTCCGGCTGCGATCCGCATGCAGCGCGCGGTGCGTGATTTGCTGGGGCTTAGCGCCACCGGCGCGGCGGATGCACGCAAGTGGCTGCGTCACGTGGCGTGGCCCGCGGCGGTGTTTCCGCTGCGTAAGTCGGCATTCGAGGGTGATACGCAAGTATTTGATTTTAAAGGAAAAAAGAAAATGACGCGAACGAGGTCGACGCCTACCCGTTCGTGCAAGTGGCGGGCGACGGGGTGCATGAAATTGCGGTCGGCCCGGTGCATGCCGGCACCATCGAGCCCGGACATTTCCGCTTTTCCGTCGTCGGCGAACGCGTGTTGCGTCTCGAGCAACGGCTCGGCTACAAACACAAGGGCATTGAAAAACGTTTTGAGCAAATGACACTTGCGGAAGGCGCCAGGCTCGCCGCGCGCGTGTCCGGTGATTCCGCAGCGGCGTACGGCTGGGCGTATGCGATGGCGGTTGAAAGTGCCGCCGGCGCGACACCGCCGTCACGCGCCTTGTGGTTGCGCGCGTTGTTGCTGGAGCGTGAGCGCATCGCTAATCATCTCGGTGATCTGGGATTTCTCGGCAATGATGCGGGGCTGGCGTTTGGCCTGGCGCAGTTTTTAATACTCAAAGAAGACATGCTGCGGTTGAATCAAACGCTGTTTGGCCACCGCTACCTGATGGACGTGATCGTGCCCGGTGGTGTAGCGCGTGATTTTCCCGATGACGGTGTCACCCGCGTGCGCGACGAATGCAGCGCGCTGGAAGAAGCCGTGCGGCGGTTGCAGCGCATTTACGACGAACATGCCGGATTGCAGGATCGTTTTGTGGATTGCGGGCGTGTCACGCCGGACCTCGCTGTGCGTCTA
>JAYUAH010000146.1:0-2361 GCA_043741415.1 Betaproteobacteria bacterium | reverse complement strand
GTTTGCACGCGCTAACGTGCGCCGTGCGCCACGTTGGCAGAAAATATTTTTAAATATTGTTTAAAATCAAATACTTACGTAATATTTTACGACAAACCGCCGGCGTGCAGTCGGGACTGCTCGCATCCGCTCGGTTAAACTGATGCTTACTTCAACCGATACACCTATTCATACTCAAAACCATGAACACCGACGACATACTCAACACCGCCAAACTGCGCGGCCAGCAACTCGGACTGCCCTACGCCGGCACGCTGACGCCGCAAGAAGCGCACGCGCTGATGCAGCATCACGCCAATGCCAAACTGGTCGACGTGCGCACGCGCGCCGAATGGGATTGGGTCGGGCGTGTGCCCAATGCAGTGGAAGTCGAGATCATGAGTTATCCCGGCAATCGGCCGAACCCGGCGTTCGTCGACGAGTTGCAAAAGAAGGTGCCGCAGGATGCGCTGGTGATGTTTTTGTGCCGCAGCGGCGGACGCTCGCACAACGCCGCCAGCTTTGCCACGCAGGCCGGCTATCAAAGCTGCTACAACGTACTCGAAGGGTTTGAAGGCGACCGCGACGGCGAAGGCCATCGCGGCACCGTCGGCGGCTGGCGCGCGGCGGGCTTGCCATGGGTGCAGGGTTGAAGCAGCGCAGCACTGTCGTCTATGCCATTGTCGTTGCATTAACAGTGGCTGCGACCACCTCAGTATTCGCACAGAACTATCCGAACCGCCCCGTGCGCGTGGTCGTGCCGTGGCCACCGTCGGGCGCGGTGGATATCCTCACGCGCGGCGTCACCCCCAAGCTCGCTGAATATTTGGGACAGCAACTGTTCATCGACAACCGCCCCGGCGCCAACGGCATCATCGGCTCCGAGGTGGCTGCGCGCGCCCCGGCCGATGGTTACACCCTGCTCTTCGAAAACGTCACCGGCCACGCCATCAACGCCACGCTCTACGCCAAAATACCGTTCAACAGCCAGCGCGATTTCGTGCATATCAGCACTTTGGCGTGGGTACCCAACGGCATTGCGTGCCTGCCTTCGCTGCCGGTGAAAAACGTTAAGGAATTAATCGCCCTCGCCAAAGCGCGGCCCGGCCAACTGACCTATGCCTCGTTCGGTATCGGCAGCAGCTCGCATCTGTCGGGCGAACTGTTTAAAACCATGGCCAACGTCGACATGGTGCACGTGCCGTACAAAGGCGGCCTGCCCGCAATTACCGATCTGCTCGCAGGGCAAGTATCGATTTATTACCCAGTGGTGCCGTCGGTGGTGCAACTGAGCAAGGCGGGGCGGCTGCGCTTGATTGCCGTCACCGGCTCGCAGCGCGTCAGTGCGTTGCCGCAAACGCCCACCGTGCAAGAGTCGGGCCTGCCGGGCTTCGTCGCCAACAACTGGTTCGGCGTGATGGCGCCCGCGGGCACGCCTGCAGACATCGTCACGCGGCTGAACAGCGAAATCGTCAAAGTGCTGCAAGCCCCCGATGTGCGCGACAAACTGTTGCCGCTCGCCTACGACCTGCAAGCCATGGCGCCGCCGGCGTTTGCGAGCTTGCTCATAAGCGAAACCGAGAAGTGGGCGAAAGTGGTTACGGCTTCGGGCGCGCGCGCGGATTGAATTTCCGCGGTTTACTTGATCAGTAAATTCACCAGCAGTTGGCGGTAAATCTTTTGCAGCGGTTCCACTTCATCGACGCCGATGCATTCATTCAACTTATGAATAGTCGCATTGGTCGGCCCGAACTCCACCACCTGCGGGCAGATGTCGGCGATGAAGCGCCCGTCGGAGGTGCCGCCGGTCGTCGATAACTCGGTGTCCACGCCGGTGACCGACTTGATGGCGTTTGCAATCGCATCGACCAGATCGCCGCGCGCCGTCAGAAATGGCCGGCCATCGACGCGCCAATCGAGATCGTAAGTCACACCATGCCGGTCGAGTATATTCACCACGCGCGTTTGCAAGGATTCGGTGCTGCTGGCCGTGGAATGGCGAAAGTTGAACCGCACATGCGCCGCACCCGGTATCACGTTATTCGCACCGGTGCCCGAATTGAAATTGGAAATCTGCCATGTGGTCGGCGGAAAATATTCGTTGCCGTTGTCCCATTTGGTTTGCGCCAGTTCGGCGATAGCGGAGGCGACGTCGTGTATCGGATTGCGCGCGGCGTCAGGATACGCCACGTGGCCCTGGATACCGTTGACGGTAAGTATGCCGGTCAACGAACCGCGGCGGCCATTCTTGATCATGTCGCCGAGTTTTTTCACCGACGTCGGTTCGCCGACGATGCAGTAGTCGAGCTTTTCGCCGCGCTCGGCCAGCGCTTGCACCACGCGCACGGTGCCGTCGATGGCCGGGCCTTCTTCGTCGGAGGT
>JAYUAH010000145.1:0-5657 GCA_043741415.1 Betaproteobacteria bacterium | reverse complement strand
GCTCGCTGCTGGAGAAAAATCCGAATCCTTCCGAGGCAGAAATAAAAGCCAGTGTCGACAGCGTGTATTGCCGCTGCACCGGCTACCACCGGATTTTTGAGGCGTATAAAGAAGCAATTTCGGCGGCAAAAAAAGTGGCGAAGGTGCAGGCATGAACGCGCCCGATCCGCGCACCGCCGGCTTGCTCGTCATCGGCAAGAACGTGCAGCGCACCGATGCCGTACCCAAAGTCACCGGCGCAGCGCAATACGTGGCCGACATACAAATGCCCGGCATGCTGCACGGCGCCGTGCTGCGCAGCCCGTATCCGAACGCGCGCATTGTCTCTATCGACGTGGCTGCCGCGCGCGCGATGCCCGGCGTCAAAGCCGTGCTCACCGGTGAGGATACGGCGCACAAGAAGTGGGGCGCGTTCCGCCCTGATCTTTATCCGCTGGCCATCGGCCGCGTGCGCTACGTCGGCGATGAAGTCGCGGCGATTGCAGCTATCAGTGCGGAAATCGCGCGGGCCGCGGTCGACAAAGTCGTAGTCAAGTACGAAGTTCTGCCCGCCGTGCTGTCGCTGGATGAAGCGATGGCACCCGACGCGCCGCTGGTGCACGACGACACGCCAGGCAACATCGCGCATGAATTCTCGTTCGAGCGCGGCGCAGTCGATGCGGGTTTCAAAGCCAGCGATTGCATCGTTGAAGGCACCTGGCAATCGCAACGCCAGTGGCACACGTCGCTGGAAACCATCGGCTGCGTGGCGCAGTTTTCCGAGGGGCGCTACACGCTGTGGTGCAACTCGCAAACGCCGTATCTCGCGCGTGGGCGCTATTCCACCGCGCTGGGCATACCCGAGTCACAAATGCGCGTGATTCAAACCGAAGTCGGCGGCGGCTTCGGCGGCAAATCGGGCGACGACAACTGCTCGGTGATTTGCGCCATGCTCGCGCGCAAGAGCGGCAAGCCGGTCAAGCTGATCCACACGCGCGAAGAAGAATTTCTCGCCAGCCACCCGCGCATGCCCATGCGCTACTGGGTGAAGCTCGGCTTCAGCAAGGCCGGCAAAGTGCTCGCCAAGGAAATAAAAATGTGGGCCGACAACGGCGCCTACACCGGCAAATCGCAGGCGATTTTGGGCGCTGCCACGGTGCGGCACGATGCTTTGTATAAGTATCCCAATGCGCGTGCGCATTCCAAGCTGGTGTATACGAACCTGGTGCCGACCGGTGCGTTTCGCGGCTTCGGCAATCCGTCGGCCGACTGGGCGGTGGAGCAGGCGTGGGATTTGGCTGCCCAGAAACTCGGCATCAACGTGGTCGACCTCTTGCGTATGAACGCAGTGGAGCCAGGCGACGTGTCGCCGCACAACCACAAAATCACCAGTTGCGAATTGAAGCAGTGCATCGACAAGGCTGCCGAGCTGATTCAGTGGAAAGACAAGCACAAGAACAAAAAGCCAAACCGTGGCCTGGGTTTCGGTTGCAGCCTGCACGTCAACGGCCGCCGCAGTTTCGGTGACTGGGACGGTAGTTCCGCCATCGTACGCATCAACGACGATGGCCGTGCCACCATCATCACCGGCGAAGGTGAAATCGGCCAAGGCACACTCACGGTGCTGCGCCAAATTGCGGCGGAAGAACTCGGCTTGCCATTTGAAGACGTGGATATCACGCGCCCGGATACCGATGTGCATCCGTATGCACTCGGCGCACTGGCGAGCCGTGTCACTTACGTGGCAGGCAACGCAGTGAAGCGCGCCGCCGGCGAAGCAGCGAAACAATTGATGGCAGCAGCAGCCGAACAATTCAAGCTGCCTGCGGAAGACCTCACCCTCATCAACGGCCAGATTGGTCCCAAGGACGGACCGGAGTCGGCGTATAAGCCCGTGGCCGTGATTACGCGCGCCAATATTTACAAGCCGGGCGGACAACCGATTATCGGTATCGGCAACTTCGACAATCCTTCTGAGTTCCCCGATCACAGCCGCTTCGGCAACGAATCCGGCTCGTATAATTTTGCCGCGCAGGCGGTGGAAGTCGAAGTGGATCGCGGCACCGGCATGGTCACGCTGGAAGAAATCTCCGCTGTCGTGGATTGCGGCACGGTGCTGCATCCCGCAATGGCGCAAGGCCAGGTGCACGGCGGCATGGTGCAAGGCATCGGTTTGGCCATGACCGAATATTTTGATTTGTGGAACGGCCAGCCGACCGATCCGCAGTTGAAGGACTACCCGATTCCGGGTGCCGGCAATTTGCCGGTGATGCATGTGGCGTTCGCGGATTCGTATGAGCCTTCAGGCCCGTTCGGTGCCAAGGGTTTGGGCGAGATTGGGTTGGATGCGATTCCTGCTGCCATCGCGAATGCAATCTCCGATGCGGTCGGCGTGCGCATTTACAACCTGCCGATCACCTCGGAAAAAATCCATCGCGCGCTGCATCCTGCGTTGTACGCGAACGAAAAAATTATTCCGACGGTGGAACCCAAAGGCGGCATGTGGTCGCGCTTGTCGATGGGCAAGCCCTCCGGCCCGCGTCCGTTTAATCCGGAGTTTGTCGTCGCAACGTCGGTAGACGAAGCCGTGGCGCTCTACGCCGCGGGCGACACTGCGCTGGTATCGGGCGGCATGTCGCACGCGCTGCGGCGCGAACGCACTGGTTACCCGCAGGCGAAGCGGCTGCTGTCGTTGGCGCGCGTGCCTGAACTGCTCGAAATGAGCATCGCCACCAACGGCGTGTTGAAAATCGGCTCCGCCGTAAATCAGCAGCGCATTTACGACAACGCCAAAGTAAAACACGGTTGGCAGGCCATCGAGGATGCACTGGAAGCCGTGGGCCACGTGCGCCTGCGGCGCATGATTACCGTCGGCGGCAGCATCGGCCCTTTAATCGGCGGTTTTGATTTGCCGATCGCGCTGCTCGCACTCAACGCGCGCGTCACCGTCGCCGGCCCTGCCGGACGGCGCACCTTGACGCTCGACGAAGCTTTCCAAAAACGTTTCGCCAAGGATGAACTGGTGGTGAGTGTCGAGGCCGCTGCCTTGCCCGCGCGCACCGGCTCTGCGTTCCACAAATACATGCTACGCGGACAACTGGAAATTCCGACGGTGAACGTAGCGGCAACAGTGACTTTGGACGATAGCGGACACTGCCGTGCCGCGCGTGTGGTGGTGGGCTGCGTCGGTTGGAAACCCATCGTCCTCGACCTCGCACAACTCGCGGGCAAGCTACTGTCGGAGCAAGCGATACGTGATGCCGTGCAATGCGTCAGAACATTGGCGGAACCCATGTCCGATGTACGCGGTTCAGCGGCTTATAAACGCGAAATGGCGGTGGAGTGGGCGGCGCGCATGCTGATCAAAGCCTCACAGCGCGCCGCTGACAGGAACACAAAATGAATACGGCCAGACATCGCTGCCTGGACATCCACGCCCACCACGTCGGCCAGACTGTCGTTGACCGCGTCAACACCGAAGGCGCAGCCCACGGCGTGCGCGTGGTGAAATCCGATGACGGCGCTACACGCCTCGAAGTCGGCGGACGGTTGAGCGGCATGCCGCTGATGCCGACGCTGATCGACGAAGCCGCGCGACTCAAATGGATGGACAAAGCCGGCATCGATGTGCAGCTCGTCTCCGGCTGGATGGATTTGGCGGCCTATCACCTGGCGCCCGAAGCGGCGCAGTGGTTCACGCGGCTGCAAAACGAATCGCTGGCCGAACTGGTGGCTAAGCGCCCGGATCGCTACGCCGCCGCCGCTATGGTGCCGCTGCAATCGGGCGAGCTCGCCGCCGCTGAACTGCGCCACGCCGTCAAAACACTCGGCCACCGCGCCGTGCAAATCGGCGCGCGCGTCGAAGAAGAAGGTCTCGATGCGCCGGTGTTCGATCCGTTCTGGCAAGCGTGTGAAGAACTCAACGTGCCGGTGATTATTCACCCCGCCGATCTCACGGTGCCGCCGCGCATCCGCCGCTTGTTCCTGCAAATCCTCGTCGGCAATCCGAGTGAAACCACGTACGCCGCAGCGGCGCTGTTACTCGGCGGTGTGTTCGACTGCTTTCCGAAGTTGCGCGTGTTGTTGGTGCATGGCGGCGGCTGTGTGCCGTATCAATTCGGGCGCATCGACCGCGGCCGCGTTGCTGCACCGCCGTTCGCGCGTGGCGCTGCGAAGTTGCCGCTAGAAAAATACGCGCACAATCTTTTTTACGACACCATTCTGCACGACGACGCGGCGCTGAAGTTTTTGATCGAGCGCGTGGGTGCGAAACAAGTGGCGCTCGGCAGCGATTATCCGTTTCCGCTGCGCGATTCCGATCCTGTTAAAAATATCAATAAAATCAAATACTTACATAATACCGCGCGGAATGCTATTTGCTGGGACACAGGCGCCACGCTGCTGGGCCTATCGACGTGAAGTCGATGAATTCAAACACGCTGTCGCGCATTCGCCCGCTCTGGTTTGTGTCTGCACTTTTGCTTTGCGCTGTCGCTGCTTGTGCATCTTCTACTCACGCACAGCAATACCCCACCAGCCCTGTGCGTATCGTCGTCCCCTTCCCCGCCGGCGGCGGCGTGGATAGCGCAGGCCGGCTGGTGGCGCAAAAACTTTCAGAGAGCCTGAGCAAAACCTTTGTCGTCGAAAACCGCGGCGGTGCCAATGGCATGATCGGCAGCGAAGTCGTCGCGAAAGCCGCCAAAGACGGCTACACGCTGATGGTGAATGGTGCGAATTTTGTGACCTCACCCAGTCTCTACAAGAAAGCGCCCTACGATGCGGTGCGTGACTTTGATCCGATCAGCCTGATTGCGCTCGGGCCCAACGTGCTGGTGGTGCATCCGTCGCTCGGCGTGCATTCGACCAAAGAACTGATCGCGCTGGCGCAATCACAACCGGGCAAAATCAACTACGCCTCCGGCGGTACCGGCGGCGCCACGCATCTTTTCGCAGCGCTGTTTCTGTCGATGGCTAAAATCAACATGACCCATGTGCCGTACAAGGGCAGCGGTCCGGCCACAGCGGATTTACTCGGTGGACATGTCAAAGTGGGACTGCCCGGCATCGCCATCGTCATTCCGCATGCCAAAGCGGGCAGGATGATTCCGCTCGCGCTCACCAGCGCGCAGCGTGTGCCGCAGATGCCCGAGGTGCCGAGCATCGCCGAATCCGGCGTACCCGGCTATGACGCTGCAGTGTGGTTTGGCATCCTTGCACCGAGAAGCACGCCGGCTGTGGTGATCAATCGGCTGCACAGTGAAATCATCAAAGTGCTGCGTTTGCCGGATGTCGAAAATGGCTACCTGGTTTCAGGCAATGTCGCAGTGACATCGCGCCCCGAAGCATTCGGCGCATTTATCAAAGCCGAAATTGCAAAGTGGGGGCAGGTGGTGAGGGAATCCCGGATTCAGAGTGAATAGAGTCCGTAGGGCGTCAATAAGCGCAGCGCATTGCGCCGCATGTATATGCCACAGCAGTCATTCGGCGCAATAGGGATTGCGTCCTACGCAGCCTTAAGTGGGCATCGTCGACACAAGCGAAGGACGCTGCCGCACCGATTCATACCATGCCGCCAACTGCGGGCGCGGTTCGCGCCAGATCTCGGTGGTAAAGCGGAAATCCAGATATCCCAACACACACGCCGCGCCAATCTGGCCTATGCCGAAACGCTTGCCCCA
>JAYUAH010000144.1:0-2364 GCA_043741415.1 Betaproteobacteria bacterium | reverse complement strand
GCAATTGAAGCAATTGCGCGGCCTGCTGTTTAATATCCAAATGCTTCTCGGGCTCGTCGCGCGGTGCGGCTGCGGGCTCGGGCACGACGGGCGCATCTACGCTGTCATCGTCAAACGACACCAGCAGCGCCTGCCCGTGCTTGCGGTAGTGGTCGATCAGCCGGTTGTGTGCGAGCGTATAGATATAGGTGGTGAACTTGGCCTCCACGGTATACCGCTCGCGCGCCCGAATCAGATTCATCCACACATCCTGAAACAGTTCGTCGGCCACCGCGCGGTCGCGGCACTGGCGCAGCAGGTAACGGTAAACGCCGCCCTTGTGCCGGCCATACAGCACATCAAATGCGCCGGCATCGCCGTCGCGATAGGCGCTCATGAGTGCTTCGTCGCTGGTACTGGCGTCCCGGGGCATGTCGGGCGCCAGTATAACCGCACTGCGCGCCCGTCAATTTTCACGTGGCACCACGCATGACTACTTCACCGCGGGTCAGGCACAAACTGCCCCGGAAACGGCGTCGGCGCCGGGCGCGCGTACACCGGCGGCTGAACCAGCACGCCTTGCGCCAGCAGATTTTCATAAGTGTCATAGTGAATCATGATGATTTCCGCTGGCGTGGCACTGGCGCGCTCGAAGTTGGTGTAAGTCACTTGAGATTCCTCGCTGCGCCCGTGGCCGGTGCCCAGCGTGGGGGATTTTTGCGGCGCACGCGCGAGTTCGCCGTAATTGCTGGCGCGGTCCTGCATCGTGCTCGCGCCCGCACTTTCCTGCGCGGGAGCGGCGCGCGTTGCAGGTACGGCCGGCGCGTCGGCTGAACGCTCGCTATCCATGGGCGCGCTGCCGGGTGCGCTTTCGCTGGAAGAAGAGAATGGTGAATCGCCTCGCGGACGCGGTAATGGGCGCAGCGGCGGCTCGATGCGTACGGGCGGTTCATACTTTTTGCGAAACACCGCGACACCGATCACACCAACGTTATTCGGACGCCCCGTACGCGCGGCGTATGAGTTCTGATGTTCGGTAAAGTAAAACGCCGCGATGCGATCCATGCTCTTGCGCCAGCCGCGTATATCAAACGCCTGATAGCGGCCCAGCACATAACCGGTCTGCGCCCAATTCGCGGTCTCGCCCGACACCGCGTTCACGCCATCGACCGCTACCACCGACAATATCTCCTGCCGCTCGCGACTCGCCACGCGTATTTGATATTCGTTCCCCGGCTTGCCGACCACGTAGTAGCGACCGTTGTGCTGGTGTATCGGCAGTGTGCGGTTTTCTACACGATCGTAAACCGTGACATCGGCGATGCCACCGACCGCACCGGCGGTAGCGGGAACCGTCGATAACGCCACCGCAAACCAAGGTAAAATACTTAAGTATTTGATTTTAAACAATTTTTTCATTTCAGCACCTTTCGCTCATAAACGATTACGCATCATGTCGATGCTGAGCGTGTAAACGAGCGCGCGCGGGAAATGGGGTTAATCCTCGCCGCACGCAACGGTGTGTAGTCGCGAACCGCTGCCATGAGGCCTGCACTCGCGTTGGCGAACGGTGGCGAACGGTGGCGAGCACTGGTGAATAGGCCCTTCGTTCTAATCCAAAAGGGGAATGGTTTTCACCGCGCGGTTCGCACAAACTCAGCTCGTGTCTGCCCTTGCAACAACGACAGAAGGAAGCGCCATGAAACTCCTGGACAAGATCGCCACCGTCATCGTCACTTTGCTGCTGTATTTTGTTATTGCGCTATTGCAAATGCCGAAACAGGCGCGCGCGGCGGAGGGCTGCGAATTGCCACAGCCGACGCGCATGGTGCCGGTAGCACTGTCGGCAATGCAGCCGTTGCAAAGCGGGCATGCTCCGGGCTCGGCAATTTCACAAGGGAATTGATCGATGCACGGTTCTCGCAGTCAGCGGACAGCGAAGCTGATGATGACACCTTGGATATGCTGACCCAACACGATCTGGCACGCCCGTGTTACTTCTCCGCAGCGGCGTTTTGCTGTTCGGCGTTTTTTTGCATCGCTTGCGCCGCATCATCAATTTTCTTTTGTGCCATCGCTTTGGTTTGTTGCGCGGCGTCGACTTCCTGTTTCTTCATCGCGGCGGTGGTAGCGGCCGTGGTGGCGACTTCGAGGCCGCAGCCGGCTAACGCGAGAATACCTATCACGCATATCAGAGCTCTCATCAGAATCTCATAAAAAATTGTTTAAAAACAAATACTTACGATTTATCATTAGCGGGGCGCGAGCGCCTTCAGATCGATCACGCTGCCCATCGCCGCATAGCCGAGGCGATTCGGATGCAGCTTATCACCCGGCCCGCCGACGGTGTTGTCGGGTACAAATTCGGCACGCATCGCGCCGCTC
>JAYUAH010000143.1:0-5661 GCA_043741415.1 Betaproteobacteria bacterium | reverse complement strand
CGGCGTTTCAGGCGTGGTACGAACATATGCCATTGCGCAGCGCGCAAATGCCGCGCGGGCCTGACATCCTCGCGTACCGGCGGCTGATGGTTGGCGATTTGCTGGCGATGAATGTGCTGGATACGCGGCAATATCGCACGGATCAACCCTGCGGCGATGGCGTCAAAGCGAATTGCGCCGAGGCGCTCGAACCCCATCGCACCATGCTCGGCGACACACAGGAGCGCTGGCTCTACGACAGCTTTCGCGGCACCTCAGGTAACAATGCGCGCTGGACGCTGCTCGCGCAACAGGTGCCGATCATGCGTGCCGATCGAAATCCCGATCCCAAAATTTACGCGCCCAGCATGGACAAGTGGGACGGCGCGGTGGCGGCGCGCGACCGATTGCTTGCGGCGGTGGAAAACGCCAAGCTGCGCAACTTGATTGTTGTCGACGGCGACGTGCATTTCAACAGCGCAGGAGAGCTCAAGAAAAATTTCGACGATGAAAAATCCGCGACGCTGGGCGTGGAGTTCGTGGCAACCTCAATCAGTTCGCTGGGCGACGGCTACGATACCAACAACCGTCACAAAGCGCTGCTGCAGCAAGACCCGCACATCAAGTTCTACAACGCCCAGCGCGGCTACGTGCGGCACGTGGTAACGCCGCAGCGCTGGCAGGCGGATTACCAGGTGCTCGACAAGGTGACGGTGCGCGACGGGCGCATGAGCACGCGCAAAAGTTTCGCCGTGGAGAGCGGCATGAGTAAACTGCTGGATGCGTGAATTCGCGGGGGATGTGGCGATGGGCCGAGCTATAAAATTGACGCTTGCATTTTTCAGTTTAACGGGGATTGCGCTTTTCGCTGAGTTGAGCGCTGCACAGTACTATCCGTCCAAGCCGGTGCGTTATATCGTCCCCTTTCCCGCCGGCGCTTCACCCGATATCGTGGGCCGTTTAATGGCGGATCGTCTCAGCCGCATTTGGGGCCAGCAGGTGATTGTGGATAATCGTTCCGGCGTCGGCGGCACGCTTGGCGCGGGCATCGCGGCGCGTGCCGCGCCCGACGGCTACACCTTGTTCCAGTGCAACATCGCGTCCAATGCAATCGCGGGGTCGTTGTATGCGAAGCTACCTTACGATTTGCAACGCGATTTCGCGCCGATCACGCGTATCGGCACCACGGCCAGCGTGTTGATTGTGCATCCCGCGCTGCCGGTGAATAGCGTCGCGGAATTGATCACACACGCCAGGGCGAATCCCGGCAAGCTGAGCTACGGTTCGTCGGCCGCCGGCACGTCGCCGCATCTGGCAATGGAGCTGCTCAAAACGCTGACCAAAATCGACGTGGTACACATCGCCTACAAAGGTGCGCCGCAAGCGTTGGCCGACCTGATCGGAGGACAGGTGCCGGTGAGCATTTCGAATATTCCTGCGTTTCTGCCGCCGATACTATCGGGGCGGGCGCGCGCGCTGGCGGTGACCAGCTTGAAGCGCGCGTCGCAATTGCCGTCGGTGCCGACTATGGATGAGTCCGGGCAGAAGGGTTACGAAGTGACGTCGTGGTACGGTGTTTGCGCGCCGACCGGTACGCCGGCGCCTTTGCTGGACAAATTGCATGCTGACCTGACAAAAGTATTGTCGGCGCCGGACGTGCAACAACGCATGACCGAACTGGTGATCGAACCCGCGCCGACCAGCCGCGAGGACTTCGCCGCATTCATACACGCAGAGACCACACGTTGGGCGCAAGTGGCAAAGGACGCCGGACTGGCAAAGCAATAAGTGGTGTGGCTCAGTATAATGTTTGCACCGCGGATCAGGCATGATGTTGATGCCGTGGTTGCCGCTGTTGTCCAACTTAGGGGGAAGCAAGAATGGAAGCGTCTTCAGCTCCACACGCGTACGGTTATCTGACACAACCGGAAATTCGTTTTCTCGATGCGGCCGTCGAGCGCCTGATTCCAGCCGATGAGCTCGGGCCTGGCGCAAAAGAAGCCGATGTCACGTTTTATATTGATCGTCAGTTGTGCAGCGTGTGGGGCACGCACGGCCGCAATTACCGTTCCGGCCCCTGGCTCGACGGCACGCCGCAGCAAGGGTTCCAGTCGCGCTTTACGCCGCAGGAGATTTATCGCGCCGGCATTCGCGAAACCAACCAGTACTGCACCAAGCAGTACGGCAAGAACTTCGAGTTCCTCACCGCCACGCAGCAGGACGAGGTATTGCAGGCGCTTGAGCACGGAAAAGTCGAGCTGGCGTCACTGACCAGCAAACTCTTTTTCGATCTGTTGTGGCGCAATACCGAGGAAGGTTTTTTCGCCGACCCGCTGTACGGCGGCAACCGCGACAAGGTGGGCTGGAAGCTGCTGGGTTTTCCCGGCGTCGCCTCGGGGGCGTACAACGCGCATGTCGACAATCCGGAAATCTACCGCGCAGAACCGGTGAGTATTCTCGACATCCAGACGCAGCAGGCGCAGGTGGACGCACAGGGCTATGCCAAACACATCATGATCGTTAAACAGGGCGGGGGCAAATAACATGACAACAACCAAACTTAAACCAGTTGATGCGGTGGTGGTGGGCAGCGGTGTCGCCGGGTCGATCATCTGCATGGAACTGGCCAACGCCGGTCTCAATGTGCTGTGTCTCGAGCGCGGCCGCATGGTCGAGCCGCAGCACGATTTCGTGATGCCGTATGTGCACGATGAACTGAAGTACGACCGCCATAGCGACATCTTCCAGAACCTGTCGCGCGAGACCATCACCTTCCGCAACACCATGAGTGAGACGGCGCTGCCGATGCGCGAACTCGGTTCATTCAAACCCGGTGAAATCGTCGGCGGAACGGCGGCGCACTGGGGCTGCAATGCGCGGCGCTTCCTGCCCTACGATTTCGAAATTCGCAGCCGCATGACCGAACGCCATGGCAAGAACTTTTTTCCTGAGGATTGCACCAGCCAGGACTGGGGTGTTACCTATGAGGAACTGGAGCCGTACTACGACCAGTTCGAGCATATCTACGGTGTGGGCGGCAAGGCCGGCAATCTCAACGGTGAAATCCAGCCCGGTGGCAATCCATTCGAAGGTCCGCGTTCGCGCGAGTACCCGAATCCGCCGACGCGCCACACACCGCAGGGTGCGTTGTTTGGCAAGACTGCGGCCGAGTTGGGCTATCACCCGTTCCCGGGGCCGGCCGCCGCCATGACGCGGGACTACACCAACCTCTACAAGGTAATGATGGGCGAGTGCCAGCGCGGCGGATTCTGCAGCAGCCACGCATGCGCCCAGGGTGCGAAGGCCAATCCGCTTACCGCGGTGCTGCCTGCGCTGATGAAAAAAGAAAATTTCGAATTGCGCCCGCTGTGCAATGTGATCAAGGTCAACACCGATTCCACCGGCAAGCAAGCGACAGGCGTGACCTACATTGACGCGCGCGGACGGCAGGTTGAGCAACCGGCCAATATCGTGGTGCTATCCACCTACTGCTTCAACAACACGCGCTTGCTGCTGTTGTCCGGCATCGGCAAGCCCTACGATCCGCAGGCCGGCACCGGCGTGGTGGGGCGCAATTACGCGTATCAGACCGGCGGCAAGGTTGAGGTCTTCTTTGATGATCGTGAGTTCAATCCGTTCATCGGCGGCGGCATGACCAGCACCCAATTTGACGATTTCAACGGAGAAGAACTGGACCGGTCCGAACTCGGGTTCGTCGGTAGCGCCTATATCGCGGTATCGAGCCCCGGCGCCACGCCCATCAAATCCAAGCCGGTGCCTCACGGCACACCGCGCTGGGGCGGCGCGTGGAAAAAGGCGGTTGCCCATAACTACCGCCGCAGCTTCAGTATCGGCATCCACGGCTCGTGCCAGAGCTATCGCCAGCACTATCTCGATCTCGATCCGACGTATCGCGATTCCAACGGTCTGCCGCTGTTGCGCATGACTTTCGACTGGCACAAGAACGAGCAGAAGATGCTCACCTACATGAACGAGCGCTGCGTCGAAATAGCCAAAGCCATGGCACCGTCCAGCTACTCCGCGCGTGCAGTGCCGACGAAGTACAGCATCATTCCGTATCAGAGCACGCACAATGTAGGCGGTGCGGTCATGGGTGCGGATCCCGCAACCAGCGTGGTCAACAAACATCTGCAGTCGTGGGATGTGCCGAATCTGTTCGTGGTCGGCGGCAGCGCGTATCCGCAGAACGCCGCGGTAGGTCCGACAGAAACCATCGGTACTCTGGCGTGCTGGGCCGCGGACGGCATCAAGGATATTTATCTCAAGCGGCAGGGGCCGATGGTGTGAGCCCGATCGATTACCGTCTCAAAGGAGAAGTACGATGCCATGGATCGAAGCAAACGGCGCCAGCCTGCGCTATGAACTGAGTGGATCAGGAAAAGAAACGCTGGTGCTGGTGCATGAAGCCGGCGGCTGTCTTGAAAGTTATGCCGAGGCCTTGCCCGCGTTGGAAAAAGAATTTCGCGTGCTGCGGTACGACCAGCGTGGGTTCGGATTTTCGGAGAAGGTGCGCGAACTCACCTTTGAATCCGTGGTGGCCGATTTGGCTGCGCTGCTGGATGCACTGAACATCACTACCCCTGTGCATGTGGCCGGCTGCGCGATGGGCGCCGATTTTGCGGTGGGATTTGCCGCGCGCCATCCCGCGCGCGTGGCGAAACTGGCACTCGCCAGCCCCAACATCGGCAACAATGCGTTACGCGGCACCAGCAGTCTGGATCGTGCGGCAGTCGCCGAACGCGATGGCATACGCGCCGTGATGCAGCCGAGCCATGACCGGTCGTACCCGGAGAACCTGCGCGCGCTGGATCGCGAGCGATTCAAACGGTATCAGTCGCGCTGGGTGTGCAATACCCCGGCGTCGTTCAAGGCGCAGGCGTACATGATTCATAACGTCGATCTCACAGCGGATTACGCAAAAATCAAGGCGCCCACAATGGTGATCGGTGCGGTGCATGACGCGCTACGTAAACCTGAATTGGCACAGCGTGTGGCCGATGCCTTGGCTGGATCGAAGTACGTGCTGGTCGATACCGGGCATTTTATGAATGTGCAGACGCCGCAATTATTTGCGGATACGGTGCTGCCGTTTTTCAAGGGTAAGTGAGCGGGGCAAGGTGTGCTGATGGTGGTCGCCGATCGGCCATGACCAGCCGGCCACGGTTACATTTGAAACTTGTGGCGAAAGGCCAACCGACACCTTCCCACGGCGAACATATGAAAAAATGCAAATCATATAAACTGTCCGAGTTTGCTAGTTATTGATATAAAGACGGCATTCAAATATAAGTCAATCAAATCAAATGCTTAAATGGCATTGGCTGCGGTTTTCCAATTATTGATGAAGAGACACGCTGGTCTCGACAATCACTTAGGCGTCGCACACACAGAATACGGAGCACCCGGATGAAGAAGCGACTTGTAGCTATCCTTCTCAGCTTTTCTTGTTTTCTTGTCTGTGCACAAGACTATCCTTCACCGCCTGCTCAGCAGACGAGCTCAAATCCAGGTGCGCGCTACGAGGTCTTGCAATCGCCTCTCGCCGCAAAGTGGACGTTTAGGCTCGACCGATACGCTGGTCGTGTGTGGCAACTTGTTCGAACCAAAGACAACGACAGCATGTGGGAAGAAATGCCTGTCTACGAAGGGAGCAAGATTGCC
>JAYUAH010000142.1:0-2365 GCA_043741415.1 Betaproteobacteria bacterium | reverse complement strand
CCAGCTTGTTCGATTGAAATAGTTGCTGCACCGTGCGCGCCGAAGCATCGACGCCGCTGCCAGGACCAGTGGGCACGATGAATTCGATGGTTTTCTCGAGCTTCCAGTCGGCGGCGGTTGCAGCGCCACAGGTGAAGACGAGAAGTGCTCCTGTGTGCAAAAAAATTTGCTCCTGTGTGATGGGAAACGAAGTTTACATGGCGGATGCGCACGCGTCCGCTGTTGTCCACTTTATGGTAGGAACGCGGTATGATGCCGCGACTTTTAGTCTGCGCGTTGGCTAAACCAATAGTGTCATTCCGCAAGGGGGAATCCATGCGTGGTGCCCTATAGCCCGTGAGTTATGGGTTCCCGCCTGCGCGGGAACGACAAGTAGAAGTTTTTCGTCTTTCGCATTTTATTTTTGGAGTGCAATATGCGTTCGAAGCAATTGATGTTGAGTTTATTTGCCGCAGTAACAAGCTGTATCGCAACGAGCAATGCCGTGGCTGCCGACTACCCCATGCGTTCGATCCGCTGGATCGTGCCGTATACGCCCGCAGGCACCACCGACATACTTGCGCGCATCATGGCGCAGCGGCTGTCGGAAAAACTCGGCCAAACCATCGTTATCGACAACCGCCCCGGCGCCGGCAACAATCTCGGCACGGAGATCGCGATCAAGGCCGCGCCCGACGGCTACACCTGGTTTCTGGTGAACCCGGCGAACGCCATTAATGCCACACTCTACGAAAAACTGCCGTTCAATTTTCTCAATGACATGGAGCCCATCGCCGGGCTGGTGCGCGTGCCGAACGTGATGGAAACCACGCAAAAGAATTTCGCGCCGCGCACTGTGCCGGAATTTATCGCGTACGCCAAAGCCAACCCGAACAAAATCAATTGGGCTTCGTCGGGCAGCGGCACTTCGGTGCACCTGTCGGGCGAGTTGTTCAAGATGATGACCAACATCAACATGCTGCATGTGCCGTACAAAGGCGCGGGCCCGGCGCTGATCGATTTGATTGCGGGGCAAATGCATGTGTTGTTCGACAACATGCCCTCGAGCATCGGCTATATCCGCTCCGGCGACTTGCGTGCGATAGCCGTCACCACCGCGCAGCGTTCACCGGCCTTGCCCAACACACCGACGGTGGCGGAAAGCGTGCCGGGTTTTGAGGCCAGTGCGTGGTTCGGCGTGAGCGCGCCCAAAGGCACGCCAGCGGCTATCGTGAGCCGCATCAACCGCGAAGTGAACGATGCGCTGCGCGATCCGAAAATGCTGCAACGGCTTGCTGATTTGGGCGGCACACCGATTGCCGGCAGCCCTGCGGATTTTTGGGCGGTGCATAAGTTGGAGACAGAAAAGTGGGCGCGAGTGGTGCGGGCTTCGGGGGCGAAGGTGCAATAAAACGACGGAGTGAACCATGCGTATGAATCAGCGGATGTTGGGTTTTGCGGTAATGGCAGCAACCTTTCTCGCAACGGGCAACCCGCTCGCCGCCGACTACCCCACGCGCACCATCCGCTGGATCGTGCCCTACGTGCCCGGCGGCACGACGGACATCCTCGCGCGCATCATGGCCGCGCGCCTGTCGGAAACGCTCGGTCAAACCATCGTCGTCGATAACCGTCCCGGCGCGGGCAACAACATCGGCACCGACATCGCCAGCAAGGCGGCGCCCGATGGCTACACCTGGTTTTTGGCGAACCCGGCGAACGCCATCAACGCCACGCTCTACGAAAAACTGCCGTTTAACTTTTTGCGTGACATGGCGCCGGTCGCGGGGCTGATCCGCGTGCCCAACGTGATGACGGTGACGCGTAATCTGCCGGCGAAAAGCGTGCCGGAGTTTATCGCCTACGCCAAAGCCAACCCCGGCAAACTCAATTTCTGCTCCGGTGGCGCCGGCACCTCGGTGCATCTTTCGGGAGAAATGTTCAAGTCGATGACGGGCATCAACATGGTGCACGTGGCGTACAAAGGGTCGGCCCCCTGCATCATCGACATCATCGCCGCGCAGAACCATGTCATTTTCGACAACATGCCCGGCGTCATCGGCTACATTCGCAACGGCGATGTGCGCGCGTTGGCGGTCACCACCGCGCAACGCTCGCCCGGTTTGCCCAACGTGCCGACCGTGGCGGAAAGCGTGCCGGGTTTTGAAGCGAGCGCGTGGTTCGGCGTGGCGGCGCCCAGGGGTACGCCCGATGCCGTCGTCATGCGCATCAATCGCGAAGTGAACGAGACGTTGAAAGAACCGAAGACTTCGGCGCGGCTTGCCGATCTCGGCGGCGTTTCCATCGCCGGAACGCCTGCGGAATTCGGTGCGATAAACACGATGGAGACGGAGAAGTGGGCGAAGGTGGTTAAGGCTTCTGGGGC
>JAYUAH010000141.1:0-2365 GCA_043741415.1 Betaproteobacteria bacterium | reverse complement strand
CGAGCTTGGCGCCATCTTCCTGCGCTTTGAGCAACGTTTCATTTTGCGCTTTTTCGAGTTCGGCGCGGCGCTTTTCAAACTCCGCCAAATTCACGGTGGTGGCGCGCTTGGCCTTGCCGTGCGGAATCAGAAAGTTGCGCGCGTAACCGTCCTTGACCTTGACCACGTCGCCGAGCTGGCCGAGGTTGACAACCTTTTCAAGCAGTATGATTTGCATGTTTGTTCCTTAGTGCAGATCGGTGTAGTGCAACAGGCCGAGAAAGCGCGCACGCTTCACGGCCACCGACAACTGACGCTGATACTTGGCTTTGGTGCCCGTGATACGCGCGGGAATCAGTTTGCCGTTCTCATTGATGAAATCCTTGAGCAACGCGATATCTTTGTAATCGATCTGCTTGATTTTTTCCGCGGTAAAGCGGCAGAACTTCCTGCGGCGGAACAGCGCATTGCCGCGGCGCTTGTTCTTGTCTGTGGGCTTGCCCTTGCCTTTACCGAACCTGCCTTTTCCCATCGCCATGATGAGTTTCCTTTATGTCTGTTTAACGTAACGATTGATGGTCGAAATATGCAAAACGAGCTGTGTGCCGAGTTGTGTGCCCATGCGACGCTTGGCAGCGAGAAATCCTTGCACCGTGACCGCGTCGCCTGACTTAAATGTCGACACGGCAGCGGCGATGTCACCGATGGCCACCGCGCCGACTTCAAATTCGGTCTGCCGCTCGATGTCCGCTTCGACCTGCACCGAACGGTGCATCAGTTTGAAGTTCATCAACGGCAGCCCGGCGGGCGTGTGGCGTAGCGGTTCTATTGCGGTGATTTCTCCTGCCAGCTTGACCGAATTGGCATTCACCCTTGCTACGCAGTGGCGGCAGCGGCCGGCTCGGCTGTTGCCTCGGCTGCGGGCGCGCTCGGCGCTGCTGGTGCGCCAGCAGGCCGGTCATCCGAGGTACGCGGCCGTTCTTCGCGCATCATCGGCGACGGGCTGGTGACCGCCTCGTCCATGGACACAGTCAAATGGCGCAGCACGGCGTCGTTGAACTTGAACGCGTGCTCCATTTCAACCAGGGTCTCGTTGTCGCACTCGATGTTCAGCAGAACATAGTGTGCTTTGTGCATTTTCTGCATCGGATAGGTCATTTGGCGACGGCCCCAATCCTCGTGACGGTGTATCTTGCCGCCGCGCCCGGTAATCAACTGGCGATAGCGCTCGACCATGCCGGGTACCTGTTCACTCTGGTCCGGATGGACGATAAAAACAATTTCATAATGTCGCATTCAATGGGCTCCTTATGGGCTTATGACTGAGAGGCCTCCCGCTATGCGAGGCGGTGAGGCAAGGATAAAAACCGTTTAAAATCAAATACTTACATCAATATATCGAGCGGCAGGGTCGCCAATCGAGGTGCGAATTTTACAGTAACTGGCTGAATTTTCAAGTAAATACTAGATCCGGCCGCCGCGGAGCAAGTGACCGCGCGCACGACGAGCAATCCACTCAGACGATGCCCGTGAGCGCTGCCTGGATCGCGCTGGCGAGCTTGTCGACGATCTCGGCAGCGTGCCGGTCATTGATGATGTACGGCGGCGCCAGCAGCACGTGGTCGCCATGCAGGCCATCGACGGTGCCGCCCATCGGATAGCAAATCAAGCCGCGCGCGAAGGCCTCGCGTTTGATGCGTTGATGCAATTTGTGCGCCGGGTCAAAGGTTGATTTTGTCGCACGATCGAGCACCAGTTCTATGCCCAGAAAAAGCCCGCGTCCGCGCACGTCGCCGATGTTCGGATGATGCTCAAACCGCGTAGTCAATTGCGCGAGTAGCGCTTGACCTTGCGCGCGCACGTTATCCAGCAGGTGTTCCCGTTCTATCGTCTGCTGCACTGCCAGCGCCGCTGCACAGGCCATGGGATGGCCGAGATAGGTGTGGCCATGCTGAAAAAATCCGCTGCCGCCCTGCACCGCAGCGAAAATTTTCTTCGACACCAAGATTGCGCCGATGGGCTGATAACCGCCGCCCAGCCCTTTGGCGACCACCGCCATGTCAGGAACGATGCGTTCCTGCTCGTAGGCGAACAGCGTCCCCGTGCGGCCCATGCCGCACATCACTTCATCCAGGATCAACAAAATACCGTAGCGGTCACAGATCTCACGCACACGCTTGAAATAACCCGGCACCGCCGGCACCGCACCCAGCGTGGCGCCCACCACGGTTTCCGCGATAAACGCCAGCACGCGCTGGGGCCCCACACGCAGCAGCGTTTCTTCCAGTTCGTTGGCCACGCGCAGGCCGTAGTCGGCTGCAGATTCACCCTCTTTGCGATCACGATAGGCGTAACACGGCGCCACGCGTTCGACGTTCATCAGCAG
>JAYUAH010000140.1:0-2365 GCA_043741415.1 Betaproteobacteria bacterium | reverse complement strand
CGGGCGCATTTCTCTGCCAATTTTATTGGTTCAAACCTAATGCGCTGGTGTGGGCCTTGTTCCTGCTGACGCCGCTGGTTCCGTTGCTGGATCGGCTGTGGCCAGCGCAGCGTCATGCGTGGCGCGCGCCGCACGAAACCATCCATGAATCAGGGGTGGTACCTGCGGCGACAGCGTGATAACATGTTCACCCGTACTTGCGTGAAGACGAACACCACAATGCGCGCAACGGGAGCCATCGATTCATGCCGAAGCACAACTTGCAGGTGCGGCAACACGCGCAGCCGTTTTCCTGGCCGGTGCGGGTGTACTATGAGGACACCGACATCGCCGGTGTCGTCTACTACGCGAATTATTTGCGTTACTTCGAGCGTGCACGTACCGAATGGCTGCGTGCGCTCGGTTTCGATTTGCCCGAGCTGGCCGCGCAGCATCAGGTCGCCTTTGTCGTGCGCTCGATTGCCGTGGAATACCTGCTGCCCGCGCGCTTCAACGACGCCTTGAACATATCCGTGGAACTTGGCGACGTCGGCGCGAGTCAGATACGCATGACGCAGCGGGTGACGCGGGGGAATGAGGTCTTGGTGGAAGCGCAGGTGCGGCTCGCCTGCGTGGATATTGCCGCGATGAAGCCCGTTAGAATGCCTTTGCTGCTGAGCGAAAAAATAAGCGAAAAAATATGACGCCGAACCACGACATGTCCATCATTAGCCTGATCACCGGCGCCAGCGTGCTGGTGCAGGCGGTGATGCTGATCTTGTTGCTGGCCTCGATGTTTTCCTGGTACTACATTTTTCTTAAATATTTTGCGCTGCGCCGCGCCAATGCGCTGGCGGTCGAATTCGAAAAGCAATTCTGGAGTGGCGCCGATCTAAACGATTTGCATCAGCGCGCGTTGAGTACGCGCACCGATGCCGGCAGCATGGAGCGTATTTTCGAGGCCGGCTTTCGCGAATTCATGAAGCTGCGCAAGCAACCCGGCATGGATGTACGCGCTGTCACCGACGGCACACGCCGCGCCATGCGCGCGACGTATCAGCGCGAGATGGATGAACTCGAAGCGCATTTGCCGTTTCTGGCGTCGGTCGGCTCGGTGAGCCCCTACGTCGGCTTGTTTGGCACGGTGTGGGGCATCATGAATTCGTTTCGCGGGCTGTCGAATGTCGCGCAGGCCACGCTGGCGGCGGTGGCGCCGGGTATTGCCGAAGCGCTGGTGGCGACGGCCATGGGTCTGTTTGCGGCGATACCGGCGGTGCTGGCTTACAACAGCTTCGCCGGTGATGTGAATCGGTTGGCGATACGCTACGATTCGTTCATGGAGGAGTTTTCCAATATTCTTCAGCGGCAGGCGCACTGACACCGCCATGATTATCCTTGACAGTGCGCGTAGGGCGTCAATAAGCGTAGCGCATTGCGCCGGATGGTTTTTTCGGGTGCTTGCTGCCGCCGACTTCACCATCAACGTCGCCGGGGGCAGCCCGGCGGCTGGTCACTTTCTTTGCTCCGCCAAAGAAAGTAACCAAAGAAAGGCGGCCCCTGGTTCGCCGACCCATCCCTGCGCTGCTCGCCACGCCGGGCGGCTGCGGAACTCGCGCTCGCAAACTGCGCGAGCACTCAAACAGTCCTCGCCGACTGCCCCCGGCGCGGCTGCGCTGCTCGGCGGCTCACAAGGGGGCGTGCACGTCGCACCTGCGCATATGCGTGTTGCTCGATGCGTGCGTGCTTTACCCCTGCAATCGTACGGCCATGATTAGCGACAACCGACGCAGCGGGCACAAGTTGATGAACCAGATCAACGTCGTGCCGTACATCGATGTGATGCTGGTACTGCTGGTGATTTTTATGGTGACGGCGCCGCTGGTGCCGGGACAGATTGAGTTGCCGCAGATCGGCAAAACTTCTGCGCCGCCCATGCAGCCGCTGGAGGTTACCATCCGCAGCGATAGATCGATCTGGCTGCGCGATCGCGCGCAGGGCGCGGCCGAGCAACGCGTGTCGCGCAATGATCTGATCAAGGCCGTGCGCGCCAAGCAAAAAGCCAATCCGGAGCAGGCGGTGGTGATCGCCGCCGACAAAGACGTGCGTTACGAAGCCGTGCTCGACGTGATGGATACGTTGCAGCAAAACCAGATCAAGAAGGTAGGCCTGCTCGCGAAACCACGGGGCGGCTGACGACACCCATGGACAGCGCGACCAGTACTCCACCCGCCGTGCACGGCGACAAAACCAAAGCGCGTGCGCTGGCGGTCGTGATGCACGTGCTGTTTATTTTGTTGATCGTGTTCGGTGTCTCGTGGCAAAAAAAGCCGCCCACGCCAGTGGTGGCCGATTTGTGGAGCAACTTGCCGCCGTTGCAACAGCCCAA
>JAYUAH010000139.1:0-2368 GCA_043741415.1 Betaproteobacteria bacterium | reverse complement strand
ATCGGGCTGGGGCGTGCGCAGCAGAAGGCGCTGGGTTCGCCCGATTTGCCGATGGCGTTGATACCGCATCCGTTCGGCACGCGCTCGCGTGAGGAGTTGCTGGAAATTGCCGCGAAGTGTGCTGATGATATTGCCAAGCTGCTGTGTGAGGCCGCGCCTGTTGGTTCAGCCACGAACGTCAGTGTTGCGCCTGCCGTGCCGCGCGCGACGCTGATCGAGGCACCCGCCGATCTCGACGAACTCAACAAGTTTTACATCAAGCGGCGCTGGGGCGATGGCCTGATTATTGCGCCGCCCACGCACGAGGCGGTGGAGCGCATGCTGTGCCACACGCATCGTGCGCCGGATGAGGTGGTGGCGACGATTGCGCCGGGCATGGGCGCGGCGACGGTGGAATACATCGCGATTCAGGGCGTAATGGCAGGTTGTTATCCGGAATATCTGCCGGTGCTGATCGCGGCGGCGGAAGCGGTGGCGACTTCCAAATTTCATTTGCAGGCGATACAGGCAACGACCAATCCGTCGGCGGTGTGGCTGATTGTGAATGGTCCGATTGCAAACTGGCTGGAAGTGAACAGCGGCGCGGGGTGTCTGGGACAGGGCGCGTGGGCGAACGCGACGCTGGGGCGCGCGCTGCGGTTGATCCTGCAAAACATCGGCGGTGCGTTGCCCGGCGAGATGGATAAGGCCACACAGGGCCAGCCCGCCAAATACACCTTCTGCTGCGCGGAGAACGAAGCCGCCAGCCCGTGGGCGCCGCTGCACGTTGAGTGCGGCTTTGCCGCCGATGCGAACACGGTAACGGTGGTGGGCGCGCTCGGCACCTGGAGCATGAACATGACCGCGCGCGAGCCCGAAGCCGTAATCGCGATGATCGGCGACACCATGCAGTACCCGGCGAGCAGCGATTACATCTATGGTGGCGCGCCGTTTGTGCTGCTGTCGCCGCAGCATGCGAATCTGTTTCACCGCGCAGGCTGGAGCAAAGCGCAAGTGAAGCGCCGCTTGTGGGAGTCGTCGAAAATGCGCGCGGGGCGCTCCAAGGGCAGCGAGTTTGAGCGCATGGCCACCGGGCGGCGCGCGGAGTTGGGCGACATCACGCCGGATTCGATGGTGCCGATCAGTGAGAAGCCAGATGACATCAGCATCATCGTCGCCGGTGGGCCGGGTTCGCACTCGGTGTTTGTGCCGGTGTCGGCGCACACGCGGTCGGTGACGCGGGAGATTTTGGTGAGTGAGAGTGGTGCGCGAGATATATCGTAAGTATTTGATTTTAAACAATATTTTATTTAACGCGAATGCGAGTGCAAGCGTGATGTTGAACGTCAAAGTGCGCAACACTCACCGTATTATCGTTCCCGCGCAGGCGCATGCCATGATGCTAGTGGCACCTGTGTTATGGGTTGCCGCCTGCGCCGGAACCACACGCTTGGGGTTTGCACGCGTCACTATGCTTGCAGTGGTTTTTGCGTCGCCCCTCACCCACGCTGACGCCACTTCCACCAGCTCAGGACAGGCCTATCCCACGCGTGCGATTCGCATGATTGCGCCGTTCTCCGTCGGCGGCGCGGCGGACATTATTGCGCGACTGATGAGCACACGGCTCACCGAATCATTGGGCCAGTCTATTGTGGTCGACACGCGGCCCGGCGGCGGCACGGTGCTCGGCACGGAAATCGTGGCACGCGCGAGCCCGGATGGCTACACGGTGGGCATGCTGGCGACATCGCTCGCCATGAATACAGGGTTGCTTTCAAAGCTGCCGTACGACTCGGTCAAGGATTTTGCGCCGATCACGCTGGCGGTCGATACGCCGCTGATCTTTGTGGTGCCGTCATCGCTGCCGGTCAAGACGATGCCAGAGCTGATTGCGTTGGCGAAAGCCAAGGCCAACGGTGTGGTGTATGGCTCGTCGGGGCAGGGCACCAGCAAGCATCTCGCTATCGAATTGTTGAGTTACAAAACCGGCATCAAAATGCTGCACGTGCCGTACAAAGGTGCGGGCCAGGCGCTGATCGATTTGCTTGGCGGGCAGATAAACGTGGTGTGTACCAGCACACTGCCCGCGCTGCCCCATGTGCGTGCCGGGCAATTGCGCGGGCTTGCAGTGACCACCGCGGCGCGTTCGCGTGCCGCGCCGATGTGCCGACGGTTGCCGCAGCGGCGTCGCTACCCGGCTACCGCGCAAGTACCTGGTATGCCTTGTTTGCACCGGCGCGCACGCCGACGCCTATCATCGGTACCTTGCATCGTGCGGCGACGCAGGCACTCAAGTCGCCCGTGGTGATTGAACAATTGGCGGCGCAAGGCGCGGACCCTATCGGCAACACGCCCGACGAGTTGCGGCAGTTTCTGCAAAACGAGATCG
>JAYUAH010000138.1:0-5671 GCA_043741415.1 Betaproteobacteria bacterium | reverse complement strand
CATCGCGCAATTCACCAAAATGGGTTTCAACATTTATCCCGGCGGCGATCATCCGGGCAAGGGCACGCACAATGCCATCGCGCTGAACAACGGCGACTACATCGAATTGCTCGCAGTACGCGATCCGGCGGAATATGCCGCCTCGGGCAAAGCGGGCGCGTGGAATACCGGCCTCACGGATTTCGTTGCTGCAGGTGGCGGCATTCGTTATGTCATTGTGCGTAGCGACGACTTGGCCGCCGACGTGGCTGCGATGCGCGCGCGCGGTGTCGATGTGAGCGACGCGATGGCGGGCAGTCGCCGCACGCCGGCCGGACGCGAACTGCAATGGAAATCCGCGGTGCTTGGCCCTGCCAACCCGCTGCCGATATTTTTCATTCAGCACCTGACACCGTGGGCCGAGCGCCGCGAGCAGGCGCCCAACTCGAGTGCGCATCCGAATGCTGTCTACACGCTGGAGCGCAGCTACATTGTCACGCGCGATGTCGACGCAGCCGCCGCCACTTATGCCAAAGTGCTGGGCCTGCCGCAGCCGAAAAAAGTAAAGGGCACGGTGATTATGTCGGACATGGCGGTGTTTCAGTTGGGTGACACGGGGCTGGGCATTGTTCAACCGTACGCACCGGGGCCGGCTGCCGATGCGCTGCAGCGCCGCGGTGCCGGCCCGTTTCAGGCACTCTATCGCACCAACAGCATGACGGCCGCCGAAGGCTGGATGAAAGAACACGGCATGCCGCCGCTCGCGCGCGGTGTGCGCAACACGGGCGAGGTGGCATTGCTGGCGACGCCGCCGGACGCTTGTGGCGCGTACATCGGATTTGTGGGGATGGCGTAAGGCAGCAGGGCGCAATCCCATTGCGCCGTATGCGATGTGAATATAACCCGGTGCAATGGGATTGCACCCTACCAAGACTCAAAACGCGAGGAGGGCGTATGCAATTTTTTAATATCACGCTGGCCGCGGCAATGCTGGCGGCATCAGGCAATGCGTATTGCGCCGACGCCTGGCCAACACGCTCCATCCGCTTCATCGTGCCCTATCCGCCCGGCGGGCCGACCGATCTCATGGCGCGCTCGATGTCGGGGCGGTTGTCCGAGGCGTTAGTTCAAAGCGTGGTGGTGGACAATCGCCCCGGCGCGGGCGGCAATGTCGGCGCTGAGGTGGCCGCCAAGGCGCCGCCCGATGGTTACACAATGCTGATGGGCGCGATCAGCACGCACAGCATCAACGCCAGTTTGTATAGCAAGCTGCCGTTTGATCCGGTGAAGGATTTTGCGCCAATCACGCAAGCCTCAATCATTCCACTGGTGATCAATGCGCATTTGTCGTTGCCGGTGGCGAACGTGAAAGACCTCATTGCGTTGGCGAAAAAGAATCCGGGGCAGTTGTCGTATGGTTCATCGGGCAACGGCGGCGGTACGCATCTGGCCGGCGAACTGTTCAAAATGATGACGGGCACCAACTTGCAGCACGTGCCGTACAAAGGCCTCAACCCGGCGACTATCGATGTGATTGGCGGCAATATTCCGCTGGTGTTTAACGACCTCACCACGGCGATACAGCCGTACAAAGCAGGGCGCGTGAAAATTCTCGGTGTCTCCACCGCGAAGCGTGTGCCGCAAATTCCGGAGGTGGCCACCATCGCTGAAACCGTGCCCGGCTTTGAGGCGCACACCTGGTTCGGCGTGCTGGTGCCGGCGGGCACGCCGCAGCCGATTGTGGATCGCCTCTCCCGCGAGACGATGAAAATTCTGCAAAGCGACGACATCAAAAAGCGCTTCGCCGAGGTGGGCGCGGAACCCATCGGCGGTACGCCGCAGCAATTTGCCGCGTTCATGGCCGCCGAAACCGTGAAGTGGGCGAAAGTGATTAAAGCGTCCGGTGCGCGCGTGGACTAGGCGCGCCGTTTGCAGCACGCCTGATTCAGTACGCCTGGATGTGTTCTTCGGGTGTAGTGCGCCGCGACTGATTCTTGAACTGCGCTGGAAAGTATTCGGTATTCACAGAAGAACCCTCGGTCGCTGAAAGGGGCACGGACATACTGCTGAAAGCAGTCTGTGGGACCGCGGCGGGAGCAGCATCATGATCGGCCGCGGTCACCCAGCCGAGCGCTGCAACCAGTGCGCTTGCGACGAGCAGAATTGCGATTGAAATACGAATCGAGCCGTTTTGCCCGCGCTTACCACCTGGTAATGCTGCTTTATTCGTGGCACCGAATTCGCTATTGATAGTATTCATGACAACCTCCACTCAACGGCCCGAACTTGCCGCCTCGGTTCCTGACGGGAGAAAGTGTCGACGCATACGCCACTTCCTCAGCGCCGATTCTGTGCATCATGGCGGTTGAGCGATATTGGGCAAAAGGCCTATCTCGAACTGCTTAATGCCTCGAACATTTTTTAAATAATTGTTTAAAATCATATAGTTAAATTCAATTATAATGTTGTACCGTCGTCCCCAAACGGGCTAGTCCTTATGGCCATAGTTGTATAGTTTTTCTCAGGGCAGCTAACCAATTGCGCGCATTTTGATGGGGCGGCGCGGCCGTGAGGCGTGCGGCATCGCTCTGCGTGACCGCGTATCTATTCAAGCGCTGATGCGGGATAATCAGCGGATTCACCGCCGCACGGATGCTGTCTTCAATCCGGTTGTCGTCTCTGCACCATTGACAACGGTCCCGCCGATATCGACCGTCGCGGAATCTCCATACGACGGGTTACCTTTCCGCGCATTCGGTGTGTCCGCGTGTGCGCTACGTATCCGTTCAGGGTGGCCCCGCAGGCAAGGGCAGCATTGCTTTCCCTTTTTCTTTTTCACGCAGCAGGATTTTTCCATGCAAGCAGAAAGTTTCATTCCCGGTAAGGATGTCTCGCTCGAATCCACCATCAGCACCATGCAGGGCAAGCTTACGGCCCTGGGGTTTCATATCGAGGAGCGTTCGTGGCTTAACCCGGTGGAGGGCATCTGGTCGGTGCACGTGCGCGACAGCGATTGCCCGCTGATGTTCACCAACGGCAAGGGCGGCACCAAACTGGCGGCGCTGGCGAGCGCGCTGGGTGAATATTTCGAGCGCTTGTCGTGCAATTATTTTTGGAACCACTATTACCTGGGCGAGCAATACGCCAAGGGTAATTTTGTGCATTACCCGCAAGAGCAGTGGTTTGCGCTCGGCGACGATGGCAAATGGCCAAAAAAATTGCTCACGCCGGCACTGCAAAAATTCTACAACCCCAAGGGCAGCATCCACGCCGATGCGCTGGTGGACTTCAATTCCGGCGACCGTGAACGCGGCATTTGCGCCATACCGTACGTGCGCCTGCGCGACGATGCGGTAGTGCATTTTCCGGTCAACGTGATCGGCAACCTGTATGTGAGCAACGGCATGTCGGCGGGCAACACGCCGGCAGAGGCACGCACGCAGGCGCTATCCGAAATCTTCGAGCGCCACATCAAGTTTCGCATCATTGCCGAGGGGCTGTGCTTGCCCGACGTGCCTGAAGCCGTCATCGCGCGTTATCCGCGTATTGCCGCGGGCATTGCGGGCTTGCGCGCGGCGGGCTTTGGCATACTGGTGAAAGACGCCTCTCTCGGCGGCAAATACCCGGTGATGAATGTGACGCTGCTGAATCCAAAAGACCAGGGGCTATTCTCCAGCTTCGGCGCGCATCCGCGTTTTGAAATTGCGCTGGAACGTGCGTTGACCGAGCTGCTGCAAGGGCGCGCGCTGGATGCGCTGGCGGGCTTTCCCGAGCCCGGTTTTGATCTGGAAGAAATCGCCAGCTCGCCGAATATTGAAATTCACTTCGTTGATTCGAGCGGCATCGTAAGCTGGAATTTCCTCGGTAAAAAGCCGGACTTTGAATTCGTCGACTGGAATTTCGGCACCACTACCGCCGAAGACTACGCATGGTCGGTAGACGCCATACACGCCATGAAACACGATATCTACGTGGCTGATTTCAAGCATCTGGGCGTGTATGCCTGCCGCATACTGGTGCCGGGCATGTCGGAGATTTACCCGATTGACGAACTCGAGTGGGAGAACAACAGCGTCGCCAACGACATCCGCGCAGCGATTTTTCATCTGCCTGAACTCGAAGAAGCCGAATGCAGCGATCTGCTCGATACGCTGAATGAAAGCGGGCTCACCGATGAGCGTCTGGTTGCGGCGATGATCGGCTTGGCGCCCGGCGACAACCCGTTCTGGAACGATCTGCGCGTGGGCGAACTGAAAACCCTGCTGGCGTTGGCGGTCAATGCCGAAGACGCCATCGACGAGGGCTGCGAATGGATACGCCATTTCGGCGAGATCAACGCCGAGCGCCGCTGCGTGTATCGCTGTATCGAAAGTCTGCGCCAACTCGACAATGATGATGATCGCTACAGTGCCGCGTTGCAAAGTCTGTATGGTGCAGAAACGCTGCAACAAGCCGATGCGCTGCTCGCGGGTGAACTGCGTTTCTTCGGCCACCCGGCGCTCGGCTCAAATCTTGCTGACTGTGCCATGCACCAACGCCTGCTCGAAGCCTACGGCAAGCTGCACCCGAGCAAACTCGCCGCATGAAAACGCCGAGCCGCCTCGAACCCTTGGTCACCGATGGCCTGATCGACACAGTGTTGCGTCAACTGATGAGCGGCAAAGAGGCCATGGTCTACGTGGTGCAAAACGGTGACCACGTGCTTTGTGCCAAGGTCTACAAAGAGGCTAACAAGCGCAGTTTTCGTCAGGCCGTCGATTACACCGAAGGCCGCAAAATCAAAAACAGCCGTCAGGCGCGCGCGATGGCCAAAGGCTCGCGTTATGGCCGTCAGGAGCAAGAGGCGGCCTGGCAAAGCGCCGAGGTCGACGCGCTGCATCGGCTCGCGAACGCGGGTGTGCGCGTGCCCACGCCGTATAATTTTCACGAAGGCGTGTTGTTGATGGAGTTGGTTGTCGACGCCAACGGCGAACCCGCGCCGCGCTTGAACGACATCGCGCTGAGTGAAGCCGACGCGCGGCAATACCATGCCTTTTTGATTCGCCAAGTGGTGCGCATGCTGTGTGCGGGCATTGTGCACGGCGATCTTTCGGAATTCAATGTGCTGCTCGACGCCAACGGGCCGGTGATCATCGACTTGCCACAGGCCATCGACGCTGCCGCAAACAACAACGCCAAGGCCATGCTCGAACGTGATGTGGAAAACCTCGCCACTTACTTCGGCCAATTCGCGCCTGACTTGCTGAACACACACTACGGCAAAGAAATCTGGGCGCTGTACGAAGCAGGTACTTTGCAGCCGCATAGCGTGTTGAGCGGCGATTTCAAAGTGGACGAAAAACTCGCCGACCTCGATGAAGTGATGCAGGTGATTGACGCCGCGCGCAAAGAAGAAGAGATGCGTCAGGCGCGCCAACAAGCGGCCGAGGCCGACAATCAGTATAAAGTAAAAAATTGAATAAAATCAAATACTTATGAATAACGAGCAGATCAAAGTCAAAGTCACCAGCAGCGGCCAAATGATCGACGTGGTGGTCTATGACAAACGCCTGGATGTGATTCAAGTCGTGCTCGGCGCCGGCACGCACAGCGTGAAGTGCGACCTCACCTTGAATCGTCAGGCTACGGCGTATGTGGGCAACGCCATGGGCCGCGAAATTGTTTATGAGCGCAGCCGCGAACAAGTGAAAGC
>JAYUAH010000137.1:0-5675 GCA_043741415.1 Betaproteobacteria bacterium | reverse complement strand
ATCCCGCTTTGGGTGACGCTAATCATATTCTAATAAATTGAATAAAAACAAATACTTACGATATATCCTATGAAAGCACTCATCGTCAAAGAACACGGCGCTATCGAAGCCCTCGCGCTCGGCGAATTTCCCGATCCCAAGCCCGGCAAGGGCGAAGTGCTGGTGGATGTACACGCAGCCAGTGTGAATTTTCCCGACTTGCTGGTGATCGGCGGCACCTATCAGAATTTGCCGCCGCGCCCGTTTGTGCCGGGCAAGGATCTCGCGGGCGTGGTGGCTGCGGTCGGCGAGGGCGTGACACGCGTGAAACCGGGTGATCGCGTGATGGCGCAGATCGAACATGGCGCGTTTGCGCAACGTGCGGTGGTGCGCGAAGCACTGTGTTTTGTAATGCCCGCGAGCATGAGCTTTGCCGACGGTGCGGCGATGGGTTTAGTGTACTTGACCGCGCACAACGCATTGCTCGAGCGCGCGCAATTTCGTGCCGGTGAAACGGTTTTGGTCACGGGTGCTGCGGGCGGTGTGGGACTTGCAGCGGTGCAACTCGCCAAGGCGTTGGGTGCGGTGGTGATTGCGGCTGTCAGCTCCGAAGACAAAGCGCGCGTGGCGAAAGACAGCGGCGCCGATCACATTGTGCGCACCGACGTGCCGGATTTGCGCGAGTCTTTCCGTAAGCAGGTGTTCGATGCCGTCGGCAAGCGCGGCGTCGATCTGGTGCTCGATTCCGTCGGCGGCGATGTGTTCGACGCCTGCCTGCGCGTGATGGCGTGGTGCGGGCGCTTGGTGATTATCGGCTTCGCCGCCGGGCGCGTGCCGGAAGTAAAAGCAGGTTATTTGCTGGTGAAAAACATTTCGCTGATCGGCCTGCAAAGCAGCGATTATCGTGAGCGTGAGCCGGAAGTCATCGCACGTGCGCACGAGCAGCTTTTTGCGCTGTACATCGCAGGCAAGATCAAACCGCATGTGATGAAAGCCTACGCACTGAATGATTACAAGGCTGCGTTGCACGTCGTAAAAGACCGCAAAGTGCTGGGCAAAGTAGTGATTACCATACGCGATTGACACGTTGTAATTCGCGGCGTTATAAACATAAAGACCCTAAGTTCAGCCACAGAGGACACAGAGTTCACAGAAAGAAAGTTGGGAGCGAGACGGTTGTTTCTCTGTGAACTCTGTGTCCTCTGTGGCAAAAGATTTTGACCTTTAATACACGGAGACTCACATGTACGGATGGCGCGGACGCATAGGTTTGCTGGTTCCCTCGATCAATACCACCATGGAAACCGAGTTCTGGCAGATCGCGCCGCCCGGCGTGTCGGTGCACACCGCGCGTATCACCGGCGGGCGTCACGGCACGCCGGAGACTTTGCGCGGCATGGAAGACGCGAGCAAAGCCGCCGCGCGTGATGTGGGCATGATCGAGCCCGATGTGGTGGTGTACGGCTGCACCAGCGGCAGCTTTTTCGAAGGCCCGACCTGGAACAAAAAAATCAGCGAACAACTGACCGCGATTACCAAAGCGCCGACCGTGACCACGGCGGGCGGTATGGTGGCGTGTTTGCAGGCGGGCGGCTACAAGAAAGTGGATATCGTCACGCCCTACGTGGAACTCACCAATGAACGGCTCAAACACTTTCTCAAGGCGCACGGCATTAATGTAGTGAAACTGGGCACCTTCGACATGCTCGATATGTTCGACCACGCCAAGATTCAGCCCGAAGAAATTTATCGCAAGGTAAAAGAAATCACCACGCCCAAATCCGAGGCGGTGTTCGTCGCCTGCACGCAGTTGCGCGCGCTGGAAGTGCTCGATCAACTCGAGCGCGATCTGGGCAAGCCGGTGTATTCGGCGGTGCAGGCCTCGGCGTGGCAGGCATACGACGTGATGGGTGTTGATCCGAAAATCATGCATTGCGGCAGCTTGCTGCGTAAGTTGTCGGAGCCGGGGGCGCAGAAGAAGCCGGTCAGGAAATTACGCTCGGCGTAGTCAACCGTCACGAGACCCGCTGGGCAGTTAACGAAAGCCGGCGCTTCTCAGCATGATTTTCATGAGCCAAAGCGGTATCACCGATCGCACGCGCGAGAACGACTGGGCGCAGTGGTACTTCGAGCATTTGCGCGTCATGGCGACCGTGCCGGGGGTGTTCTCGGCGCAGCGTTTCATCACCACACATCCCCGCCATCCACCGTCACTCGCGATGTATGGTGTGGCGTCGGCGGAGGTGTTCAAGGGTGCGTATTACCTGAGTGTGCGTGGCATGGGTGAGTGGTTGCCGTTGATCGACAAGCAGTGGTACCGGCGTAATTTGTTTGAGCACCTGGCGCGCGCACCGGATGTGAACGACGATCAGGTGTTGCTGGTGGCAGATCGCAGTTCGCCGAATGCCGCGCTGCCTTTCGCATGGCTTGAGGTAGCGGGCATCGATCGTTCGACACCGTATCGCGGCATCGCAGTAGTGAATAAAAGCAAGTTGCAAATTTTGCCCGAAGACGTGGCGATTTATACGCCCGCTTCGATGCGGTATGTGAATGTGAAGGAGGAATTTTCGAAGTGATAATAAATATTTTTCGCGGTGTGACAGCGGCGTTGTGGACGTTGAGTGTGATGTCCGCGACTGGCGCGCAAGCCCAAGCCCCTGCGTCAAGCTCAGGACAGGCCTGGCCCGCCAAAACTATACGCTGGATTGTGCCGTGGCCGCCGGGCGGGGGCGCGGATGTGCTGGCGCGCATTCTGCAAACCGCGTTGTCCGAAGCGCTGGGCCAGTCGGTGGTGGTGGATAACCGTGGCGGTGCTGCCGGCAACATCGGCGCGGAGATCGCCGCAAAGTCGCCGCCGGATGGCTATACCATTGTATTCGCCTATTCGGGCACGCACTCGATCAATCCGCACATCTATCGCAAAATGCCGTTCAAAGAGAGCGACTTTTCGCCATTGATCTGGACCGCGTCGGTGCCGCAGGTGGTGGTGGTGCATCCCTCGCTGCCGATCAAAACGCCGCGCGACATTGTTGCGCTGGCCAAGGCCAAGCCGGATCAGTTTACCTATGGCTCCAGCGGCAGTGGCGCGATTAATCATCTGGCGGGGGCATTGTTTGCATCGATTACGAGTGCGCCGCTCACGCACGTGCCGTACAAAGGCGGCGGGCCGGCGGCGATTGCGTTGATGGGCGGCGAGATCGCGATGATTTTCGGCGAGCCCGCCACCGTGGTGCAACATATCAAGTCGGGCAAAATGAAAGCGATTGCGGTCACCAGCGGCAAGCGTGCGCTGGCGCTGCCCGAACTCCCCACGGTGCAGGAAAGCGGGATCGCCGGCTATGACGTGACGTCGTGGAACGGACAAATGGCGCCTGCCGGCACGCCGCCCGACATCGTGCGGCGCTTTAACAGCGAATTCAACCGTATCATCAGCACGCCGGAAATGAAAAAGCGCATGATAGAAAACGGTTACGAGCCGATGGGCGGCGCACCCGAGAAATTCGGCGAGCATATACGTGCGGAACTCGCCAAGTGGGCGCCGGTGGTCAAGTCCGCTAACATTAAAGTCGATTAGGAGCACAACATGGCCAAAGGATTACTCGTCGCAGGCTTCAACTACAGCATGGTGGATGCGGGCGAATTTAACGATTGGTACGATACCGAGCACGTGCCCGAGCGGCAGCGCTGCAAGGGCTTTATCAACTGCGTGCGCTGGCAGGGCGTGGACGATCAGAAGGTGGCGATTGCAACCTATGATCTGGATTCACACAGCGTGTTGCACAGCCCGCCGTACGAGGCCATCGGGCGCGAGAACCTGTCGCCGTGGAGCAAGCGCATGACGGCGAAGGCGCAGCGGCTGTTGCGCATCGAGGGCGAGCAGCTGGCGCCCGGCGATCAAGTCATGCGCGGCACCACGCAGAATTTGATGCTGTTTGCATGCAAGGTCAAGCCGGAACACCAGGCCGAAATACGCCAGTGGTACACCGAGGAACACATACCCAATCTGGGTAGAGTGCCGGGTACGGTTTCAGCGCGCTTTTTTCATGCACACGCGGGCACGCACAGTTTCGTTGCGCTGTATGAAATCGAGAGTGCCGCAACGTGTGCATCGGAGGCGTGGAAAAAAGCTGCGAACACGCCGTGGACCGAACGCACGCGGCCGTATCGCAACGATACGTTTCGCGTGGTGCTGAAGCGTTATCAGCGCGGCGCGGCGTAGTTACTGGTAACCCGGAATACGCTGCGCTCGTTCTGGGCTAGCAAAACCACGAAATACGTAACTATTTGATTTTAAACAATTATTTTGTTTGCGATGAACCGCCATCGATGGTGATGACGGTGCCCGTGGTGTAGCCCGAACGATCCGAACACAGGAACGCCACGGTATTGGCGATTTCGTCTACCGTGCCCAATCGCGCAAACGGAAAGCCGGTCACCAGCTCGCGCCAACGCTCGGCACTGCCCAGTTCTTTTTCCGCGCGCGCGCGCCAGCGTACCACTTGGCGGTCCGTTTCAATCGCGCCGGGGTTGATGCCGATCACGCGCACGCCGTCTTTGTGGCTGTCGGCGCCCAATGCGCGCGATAGCGCCATCAAGCTCGCGTTGCCCATGCTGCCGGCGATGTAGCCCGACGAATGGCGCTCACCGGCGGCGCCGATGATGTTGACGATGACGCCGCTTTTCCTGGCCGCCATGCGGCCATAGTATTCGCGGGAGAGGTTGATGAAGCCCCACACTTTCAGATCCCACGCTTTGCGCCAGGTTTTTTCGTCGAGGCTGACCACCGTACCTTGCGGAATCGCGCCGGCGTTATTCACCAGAAAATCGACGTCGCCGACTTCGCGTGCGAGTTTTTCAGCCGCGCCGTCCGCGCCCAGATCGCAGGCGTGGCAGGTCACATGGACCTTGTAGGCATCGGTAATTTTTTGCTTGGCGGCGTCGAGGTCGACCGCGGTGCGCGAGGTGAGATGAACATTAACGCCCTCGGCGGCGAGCACGCGTGCCGCACCAAAGCCGATACCGCGTGAAGCGCCGGTGATGAGGGCGGTTTTGCCTTGCAGATGCAGATCCATGGTCAGTCCTGTGCGAAATTAAAAAGTAAGTGGAAAGTAAAGGGAACGCGAGGCGGGCAATGCAGCCAGCAATCCTACCACTTGCGCCGCAGATACGTCGCGAGCGGTCAACCGCAAACGTAGCAGCCGCGTTTTAGGCACACCACCCGGTCGACCGGGTGCCGCCCAGCGCGCTATCCACATATCAATAGGAGCATTTCCATGAAGAAAGTCCTCTCAGCCTTGATCGCAATCGCGTTCGTGGCGACTACCCTCTCCGCCTCGGCGCAAGCACCGCAGCCGCCCCTGGCGCCGGCACAGCCTATGACGCCGGGCAAATCCGCACCGTCAGCCGCGCCGATGGGCGGCGAAATGAACAAGTCGGACACGCCCAAGGCCGAAAAGCGCAAGGCCAAGAAAGGTGCCAAGAAAGGCGCCAAGAAGTCCAAGAAAGGCGCGAAGAAGTCTGATGCCAACACCACGGACGCTGCCGCGCCCACCGCGAAGTAAGTTTTAAGTCGCAGGTCGAGGTCAGGGCCGTCCGGTGCGGCGCGAATCTGCGCCACGCCGGGCGGCTCTGACGTTTTGTGATGTTTAAATCGCACGCATCGGTGTAGCCGCCCGTCGCGCACGGGCGCAATTTTT
>JAYUAH010000136.1:0-5675 GCA_043741415.1 Betaproteobacteria bacterium | reverse complement strand
TGCTCGAGGTTTGCTGAATCTCTGCGCTGCGGGGCAAACGATTCGCTTCATAGCGGCGCAACGCCTGCACCATGCCATCCGCATTGACCTGCTCCAGGCAGCGTGTAAGCTTCGCGCAATACGTTCAGATCGCCCTGCTGCGACCATGATTCGCGTGTCATCCACTGCGCGTCTTCAGGCTGACTGGTGACGAAATACAGTTTGTCGCGATTCGCCGTTACGTAGTACACCACCATGTGCCGATCCGGTCCCCACCACTTGGTGCGCAACGGGTTGATCTGCGCCGCGCCGAGCAGCGCACTGGGATAAGTGGTGCGGTACGCCACGCGTCCGGTAAAGCGCGGCTTTTCGAGGCCCAGCATCCATTCGCGAATCACCGAATGCACGCCGTCGGCGCCGATCACCGCATCGGCCATCACGTGGTTGCCGTTGGCGAAGGCCAGCGTCACACCCTGCGTGTTCTGATCGATGCCCACCAGCTTGTGGTCAAAGCACAACAAGCCCGGCGGCAACGCGGATTCAATCGCGCATGCACATCGGCTCTACGCATCAGCAAATACGGCGCACCGTAGCGGTTCTCGATCGCGTCGCCCATCGGCAGTTCATTGTTGATCTTGCCGGTATCCCACTCGCGGCTGAGACCGGAGGGCGAACGGTACGCCACCTGTCGTAATCGTTCCTCGGTACCGAGTTTGTGATGTACGCGCATGGCATTCGGCGTTTGCTGAATACCGGCACCGACGCGGCCGAAGCGCGAGCCCTGATCGTAAATCGTTACCTCGAACCCCAGCCGGGACAGAAATACCCCTGCGCACAAGCCGCCAATGCCGGCGCCAACAATGGCGATTGATCCCTTGCATTGGGCCATGAGCGCGCGCCTTTCTGAGTCGATGACGAGAAGCGTGTTTTGAATCACTTTACGCCTTTTCGTCATATCGTCATATCGTCATTTTGTCATTTTGTCATTCTGTTTCAGCTATGGCAGTTTGCGGTTTTTCCGGTTCCGTGTAATCTCGACCGGTCTAAATCAAGGAAGAACGCTCACATGAAAACGATCGACATCCACGCCCATCTCGTCCCCGGTTCGCTGTGGAAAGCCGCCGATGCGCAAACCGAGTGGTACGGCTTTCGCCACGAGCCTGGCGCCGGCGCCGGCACCGTGTTTTGCGGCGACGTGCGCACCGATCTAACCTCCCCCAAAGTGCGCTACACACCGCAAGAGCGCATGAAGGATATGGATGCACAGGGCGTCGATGTGCAAGTGCTCTCCATTCACACCCCGTTCTTTGGTTATCACCTCGATGCGGTGCAAGGGCAGGCGCTCGCGCGCGATGTCAATCAGGAAATCGCGGCGACCGCGCGCGAGTGGCCGACCCGCTTCGCGGGGCTGGCCACCTTGCCCATGCAGAATGTCAGCACCGCCATCGACGAGCTGGAACATGCGGTGACCAAGCTCGGGCTCAAGGGCGCCGAGATTGATACGCACATCAACGGCGAGCAATGGGACAAACCCAAGTTTTTGCCGTTCTTCAAGGCCGCAGAGGCGATGGGAGCCTTGCTGTTTTTTCACCCGCAGCCGCAAAACAATTTTCTGAAGGCGCGTAATCCCCGGCATGGCCTCTACAACAGCCTCGGCGTGATTCTGGACGACGCCATCGTCACTGCCACGCTGATCTGCGGCGGTGTGCTGGAAGCCTGCCCCGACATTCGCATTTGCATCGCGCACGGGGGCGGCCCCGCCTGTCACGCGATGGGACGGCTCGACCGCGGTTGGGAACGGCAACCGAAGGAGCAGCGCACGCCGCTGCCGCCGAGCGCCTATCAGAAGCGTTTGTACTATGACACCGTCACCAGCAGCGAGGAAGCACTGCGCTTTCTGCTAAATCAGGTAGGCGCCGAACGCGTGGTGATCGGCAGCGACTGGCCCTTCGTTCCGTGGAACCCGGGGCCCGGCGGTTGGGTGCAGGGATTGAAATCTCTCACGCAGGAAGAGAAAGACAAGATACTGTGGAAGAATCTGGAGGCGCTGCTGAAGCTGTAGCCGCTGCACGCAAGAGACGCATGGCTGTTACGCGCAGAACCATCGCGCACGCCGCGACGTTGGGCCTGCTGCTCCCGCTGCTCGCCGACACGGCGGGCGCGCAACCGGTTTATCCCAGCAAACCGATCCGTCTGATTATTCCGTATGCGCCGGGTGGCGGCACCTCAGTGATTGCGCGCCACGCGGGCCAAAAGTTGACCGAGAGCTAGCGGCAATAAGTGATCGTCGACAAGCTCGCCGCCGAGATCGCGAAAGTTCTTCAGTTGCTCGACTTCCGCTAAAAGTTGCTCGCGCAAAGCCAGTACAAGTGAGCGTCCACATCTGAGCAGTTTGCGGCGTTGATCCGCTCCAAAATCGAGACGTTCGCCAAGGTCACCAACGTCGCCAAGGCAACCAACGCGAGGGCGGCGTGAGCTGTCTCGTATTGCATCAGCGCGCTGGAATCACCGTATCGACGATCCTGCGCACGTCGGTCGCCGGCGGCATGGCGGACAAGGCAAACTGCAAGCGTCCGGCGATGGTGTCGTTGAGGAATTCCGGCGTGCCTTTGTGTGACGGGGCGATTATCCACCACCACCGGGTGCCACCAGGCGCATGGGCTTTTCAGGGAATTTTTGCGCCTGTACCTGCGCCGTGGTCATGGCAACCAAGATACTCGTTGCCATCTGCTTTAGCCTGTATGCTCCTCCCCTGCTCGCTTGCGCGAACACCAGCGATATAAAATGCTAGCCTTTACCGCAACCAGGAGGAAGAACAATGCTTCATGCCCGCCTGTTCTTGACTGTTGCCTTGTTGGCATTTGCAATGAGCGCCCGTGGCGCCGATCTGGTGATAGGCCTCGGCGCGGACGTCACCTCGATCGATCCGCATGTGCTGAACGCCTCGCCCAACAACAGCATCGCTGAACAGGTTTTCGGCACGCTGGTCGAGCGTGATGCCAAGCAGCGCTTTCGTCCTGGGCTGGCCGAATCGTGGCGCCTGATCAATGACACCACTTGGGAATTCAAGCTGCGCCGCGGCGTGAAGTTTCATGACGGCAGCGAATTCACCGCCGAGGATGTGGCCTACACTCTGGAGCGGCCGGCGGCCATGGGCGGCGCCGGAGGATTCACGGTGTTCACGCGGCCGATCGCCGCGAAATACGCGCCCGACGCGTACACCATACAGCTACGCACCGCGACGCCGTATCCAAACCTGCCGTCCGACATGGCAAACATCGCCATGCTGCAAAAGCGCGCGTCGCAAAATGCGACCAGCGCCGATTTCGATTCGGGCAAGGCGGCCATCGGCACCGGGCCGTACCGGCTGGTGCGTTTTGCAAAAGGAGATCGTATCGAACTCGCCCGCCATGATGGTTACTGGGGGCCGAAGCCGCATTGGGACCGTGTGACGATGCGGCTGATCACCAACGATGCCGCGCGTGTTGCGGCGCTGCTGGCTGGCGATGTACAACTCATCGAAGCGGTGCCGCCCACCGACTACGCCAAGCTCAAGACCAACAATGCGCTGACCGTATTCGCCACGCCCTCCAATCGCATCATATTTTTCCACGTCGATTCAGAGCGGGACAAATCACCCTTTGTCACCAGCAAGGACGGCAAACCGCTCGACAAAAACCCTCTGCGCGATGCACGCGTTAGGCAGGCCATCTCCAAAGCCATCAATCGCAAGGCCCTGGTTGAACGTGCGATGGACGGGCTGGCATTGCCCGCCGCGCAGTTTGTTCCCGAAGGCTTCTTCGGTTATGTGCCCACGCTCAAGCCCGACGCTTTCGACCCCGATGGCGCGCGCAAGCTACTCGCCGCGGCAGGCTATCCCGACGGGTTCGGTCTCACGCTGCATGGCCCCAACAATCGTTACGTGAATGATGAACAGGTGGTGCAGGCGGTGGCGCAAATGCTGTCGCGCATCGGCATCGCCACGCGGGTGGAGGTCATGCCGTTCGCAGTGTATGTCGCCAAGGCGCATAAGTTCGAATACAGCATGCCCCTGCTGGGCTGGGGAGTTTCCACGGGCGAAGCCGGCTACCCATTGCGGGCGCTGATCGCTACCATCAACGCGGACAAAGGCAACGGCACATGGAATTGGTCGCACTACTCGAACGCGAAAGTGGATCAAATCACCGAGCAGGCGCTGACCACGGTAGACAACGCGCAGCGCGAACGCCTGCTGCGCGAGGCCACCGAAATCGCCCTGAAAGATCAGGCGATCATTCCGCTGCATTACCAGGTCAATAGCTGGGCTGCGCGCAAGGGTTACGTCTACACACCGCGCACCGATGAACGTACCTATGCACATGAAGTCAGGCCTCAGTGATCGCAGCTAGCCGCATCTAACATGCTAGCCTTCATTCTTCGCCGACTTGCGCAGAGCCTGCTGGCATTATTCGTCATGTCGGCCCTGGTATTTGTGGGCGTGTTCGCTATCGGCAACCCGGTCGACATCCTCATCAACCCGCAGGCGGATCAGGCCGAGATCGCGCGCGTGACCGCGTCGCTCGGTCTCGACAAACCGGTGTGGGTGCAGTATTGGCACTTTCTGACAGCGGCGTTTACCGGCGATCTCGGCAAATCATTTGCGTCCAACGTACCTGCCGTGCAATTGATTTTGCAACGCATGCCGGCGACCGTCGAACTCGCGCTGACCGCAACCCTCATCACCATTGTGTTCGGCCTGCCGTTGGGACTGTGGGCGGGCTTAAAGCCGGACTCGTTCTCGGCCAAGAGCATCATGGCCGGTTCGATACTCGGTTTTTCGCTGCCGACGTTTTGGGTGGGGCTGATGCTGATCATGATTTTTTCGGTGTGGCTGGGTTGGCTGCCGTCGACCGGGCGCGGCGAAACCATCGAGGTGTTGGGGCTGCAACTGAGTATTTTTACCTGGGACGGTTTGAAACATCTGCTGATGCCCGCGGTAAATCTGTCGTTGTTCAATTTATCGTTGCTGATACGCCTCACGCGCGCGGGCACGCGCGAAGCCATGGTGCAGGACTACGTGCGCTTCGCACGCGCCAAGGGCGTGCCGGAAAAACGCGTGGTGTCGGTGCATGTGCTGAAAAATATTTTGATACCCATCGTTACCGTGGTCGGGCTGGAGTTCGGTTCGCTGATTGCATTTGCCATCATCACCGAATCGGTATTTGCGTGGCCGGGCATGGGCAAGTTGTTGATTGATTCGATCAACGTGCTGGATCGACCGGTGATCGTGGCTTACCTGATGATTATCGTTTTTTTGTTTATAATCATAAACTTAGCTGTTGATATTCTGTATACAGCCCTTGACCCTCGCGTGCGTGTCTCCGGTGCGCGCGCGTGAGCACAAACGTGAGCACCGCCGTGCTGTCACCCGCATCGCCGCTGCGGGAATTCACCACAAGCTATGCGCGCAGCCGTGTTGCCGTCGCCGCGTTTGTAGTGCTGGTGCTGATACTCGCCGCCGCGATTTGCGCGCCGCTGATCTCGCCGCAAAATCCGTACGATCTCGCGCAACTCGACATCATGGACAGCAAGCTCGCGCCAGGTGCCCAGAGTACATCCGGTGGCGCGGGCCACACATTTTTGCTCGGCACCGACGATCAAGGCCGCGATTTACTTTCAGCCATTTTCTACGGCCTGCGCATCAGCCTCGGCGTCGG
>JAYUAH010000135.1:0-5678 GCA_043741415.1 Betaproteobacteria bacterium | reverse complement strand
CTCACCGAAACCTGGGCGAATCTGAAATTCCTCACCACCAATCGCACGGTGTTTTTGTCGATACTCGGCATCTCGTGGTTCTGGTTTTACGGCGCGATGTTTTTGTCGCAGTTTCCCAATTACACCAAGGATGTGTTGGGCGCCAGCGAGCATGTGGTGACGCTGTTGCTGGCGGTGTTCAGCATCGGCATCGGCCTGGGTTCGCTGTTGTGCGAAAAACTCTCCGGGCACAAAATTGAAATCGGGCTGGTGCCGTTTGGCTCCATCGGTTTGACGATATTCGCGATGGACCTTTACTTTGCGTCGCCCACGTTGGCGCACGCCGCACCCGTGGGCGCGATGGCCTTCATCCAGCAGGCGGGCAGTTGGCGTCTGTTGTTCGATCTGCTGCTGATCGGCATTTTCGGCGGCTTCTATATCGTGCCGCTGTATGCGCTGATTCAAAGCCGCAGCGAGCCCGGCCACCAGTCACGCATCATCGCGGGCAACAATATACTCAACGCCTTGTTCATGGTGCTGTCGGCCGGTGTGGCAATCCTGGGCCTGAAATTGGGGCTCACCATACCGCAGTTGTTTTTGCTCACGGGCGTGTTGAACGCGCTGGTGGCAATCTACATCTACAAGCTGGTGCCCGAATTCCTGATGCGTTTTTTGGTGTGGCTGTTGATACACGTGGTGTATCGCCTCGATAAAAACGGACTCGAACATATCCCCGACGAAGGTGCTGCGGTGATTGTGTGCAACCATCCGAGTCTGGTGGATGCGCTGGTGATCGCGGCAGCGTGCCGGCGTCCGGTGCGCTTTGTGATGGATCATCAGATATTCAAAATACCGGTGCTGAATTTTATTTTTCGCACCAGCCGCGCCATACCCATCGCGCCGGCGAAAGAAGATCCCAAACTGCTCGAGCGCGCTTACGACGACATTGCTCAAGCGCTCGCCGACGGCGACGTGGTGGGCATTTTCCCCGAAGGCGGTCTCACCAAAGACGGCGAGATTCAACCGTTTCGCGGCGGCATCAAACGCATTATCGAGCGCACGCCGGTGCCGGTGATCCCGATGGCACTGAGCGGATTGTGGGGCAGCTTTTTCTCGCGCGTCGACGGTGTGGCGATGAAAAAGCCGCTGCGCCGCGGTGTGCTGTCGAAAATCGGCTTGGCCGTGGGCACGCCGGTACAGCCTGCCGTGGTGACGCCCGAAGGCCTGCAGCACATCGTCACGCGTTTGCGCGGCAGCGAAAAATAATGCGTATCGCATAGGGAGAGTGCCATGTGGTTGGTCGGATTGATCGTCGGCGGCTTGATCGGCGCCATGGGGAATATCGGGGGTGCGCTCATGGGCGCTATCGTGGGTGCGGTTGTGGGTACGGTGCTGTCGGGTGCATCGAAAAAAAGCACAGACAATACGCGTGTCACTACGCTGGAAGACGCCGTGCGCCAATTGCATGCGCGGGTGCAGGCGTTGGAGCGCGGCGGTGTTGCTGCGCCCGTCGCTGACTCGACAACGGTGGCCGTCGCGCCAGCGGCAGATGTACAGGTTGACGTGGCGGCGTCCATTGCGGTTACCGAGGTGACCACGGCGACCGCAGCGGTAGTGCACGCCGCCACGCCGCCACGGGTAGAAACGTCCGTTTTCACACCGTTGCCCCGTGCACCGGCGCCCCCCAGAGAACCCTCGGCGCTGTGGCAATTTTTCTTTGGCGGCAACACGCTGGTACGTGTGGGCATACTGGTGTTGTTTTTCGGCGTGGCGTTCCTGCTCAAGTACGCCACCGATCAAGGCTTGGTGCCGATCCAGTTGCGCCTGGCGGGTGTCGCGCTCGGCGGTATCGTGCTGCTGATTGTGGGTTGGCGTTTGCGCCACGCGCGCGCAGCCTACGCGCTGATGCTGCAAGGCGGTGGTGTCGGCATACTCTATCTCACCGTGTTTGCCGCGCTGCGGCTGTACAGTCTGGTGCCGCCCGCGTTCGCCTTCGCGCTGCTCGCGGGCATCGCGTTTTTCTCGGCGGTGTTGGCGATTGCCCAGGATTCCAAAGCGTTGGCGATCACCGGCGCCGCGGGCGGATTTCTGGCGCCGATACTGGCTTCCACCGGCAGCGGCAGTCATGTGGCGCTGTTCAGTTTTTACGCGGTGTTGAACGCGGGCATTTTGTATATTGCGTGGTACAAGGCGTGGCGCGAACTCAATCTGGTGGGCTTTGCGTTCACCGCGTTGATTGGTTTGGGGTGGGGCATGGATCGCTACCAGACCGAATTTTTTTCCAGCACTGAACCGTTTTTGATTCTGTTTTTCCTGATGTATGTGGCGATTGCTGTGCTGTTCGCGCTGCGCCAGTCGCCGAAGCTCACACACTACGTCGATGGCACCATCGTGTTCGGCGTGCCGCTGGTGGCGTTCGGCATGCAGGCGGCGATGTTGAAGGACACCGAGTTCGGCGCGGCATTCAGCGCGCTGGCGCTGGCAGCGTTCTATCTGGTGCTCGCCCTGGTGTTGTACGCGAAAAAACGCGATTCACTGCGGCTGCTGGTGGAATCGTTTTTAGCACTCGGTGTGGGCTTCGCCACGCTCGCCGTGCCACTCGCGCTCGACGCGCGCTGGACGTCGGCGGTGTGGGCGGTGGAGGGCGCGGCTATCGTGTGGATTGGTGTGCGGCAAAATCGGTGGCTTGCGCGCGCCTTCGGCATGTTGTTGCAGATTGCCGCGGGGTTTGCGTTTCTGATCAAGTTCGAGTTTGTCGCCACGCCGGAGCACATGCCAACGGTATTCAACAGCGAATACCTCGGCTGCGTCATGATCAGCGTGGCGGCGCTGTTTATCAATGCCTACGTTTCGCGGCGCAAAGACATCATCGGGAAACTGGAACTGCTGGCCGCACACGCGTTGTTTATTTGGGGCGCGCTGTGGTGGCTTGGCGGCGGGGTGATGGAGATCGAACGTCATTTCGGCCATGGTGCAGCGTGGAATGTTGAATTGATATTCTTTGCGGTCTCGTGTGCGGTGTTTGCGGCCTTGTGGAAGCGCTTGAATTGGAGCATGGCGCGTTACGCGGCGCTGGCATTGCTGCCGCTGATGGCGATCACGCTGGCGGGCATGCTGGTGGAGGGCATACGCCACCCGTTTGCGCATCACGGTTACCTCGGCTGGATCATCGCGTTTGCGGTGCATCTGTGGGTGATTCGACTGCACCACACGGATGAATTTGCGCGTGCGGCCTGGCTGGAATGGTGGCATGCCGCGGGTTTCTGGATGCTGGCGATTGTGGCGTCGTGGGAATTCGGCTGGCAGATCGATCACTATGTCGAAGGCTGGCGCGTGTGGCCATTGATCGCGTGGGCGGTGGTGCCGGGTGCATTGATCGCCACGTTTGCGGCGCGCGGCGCAAGGCTCGGCTGGCCGGTGAGCGCGCACCGGCGCGGTTACTTGTATTTCGGTGCACTGCCGGTCGTGGTGTTTCTGCTGGGCTGGGTCGTGATGGTGAATTTTTTGAGCAACGGCGATCCCGCACCGCTGCCCTATGTGCCGCTGTTGAATCCGCTGGATATCGCGCAGTTTGGTGCGCTGCTGGCGCTGGCCAAGTGGTACTTGCTGGTGCGGCGCATGGCCATTCCCGGCGTGAGATTGCCGTCGACAAAAACGGCAGCGGCGCTGCTGGGCATAGTGCTGTTCATCGCGTTGAACGGCGTGCTGCTGCGCACGCTGCATCACTACGCTGACGTGCCGTTCCAGCTCGATAGAATGCTGGATTCAACGCTGGTGCAGGCCTCGTTCTCGCTGTTCTGGAGTCTGCTCGCGCTCTCCGCGATGTTCTTTGCCAACAAGCGCGCTCTGCGTGCGTTGTGGTTTGCCGGCGCGGCACTGCTGGCAGTGGTGATTGTCAAACTGGTGCTGGTGGATTTATCCAATACGGGTACGGTGGAGCGCATCGTGTCGTTCATCGGCGTGGGCCTGTTTTGTGTGGTGATCGGCTACTTTGCGCCGGTGCCGCCGAAGGCAAAAATCGAGAAGGCGATATAATGCAAGTATTTGTTTTTATTATGTTTTTTATATTTTTCGCGACAGCGTGGAGCGCCGAGAAAACGGCCGATTATGCCTATGGCTTGAAGGTGGATGCAAGCGGCAGCGAGGCGCTCTACGACGTGACGTTGCCGCGCGCGGTGTATGAGGGCGTCACGCGGCGCGATCTTGGTGACGTGCGTGTGTTCAACGGCGCGGGTGAAGTGGTGCCGCATGCGTGGCGTCCGCGCCGCACCGAAAAAGCGGATGCGGGTGCGACGCTGCCGTTGACTTTGTTTCCGTTGAGGGCCGCCGTCGGCACAAGCATCGATGGCTTGGCCATCAACGTGCAGCGCAGTGCAAGTGGTGCGGTGAGTGTGGATGTGAAATCCTCAAACGTACCGTCGGCAGCGCCGGCGTCGCAGGAAATCGTGGGTTATCTCATTGACATGAGCGCGCAGGAGCGCGCGCTGCGTGCCATCGACGTCGATTGGAAAGCGAGCGAAGGATTGTCCGGCAAGCTGCGCATCGATGCCAGCGACGATCTCGCGAACTGGCACACGCTGGTTGCCGCAGCGCCGTTGCTGAATCTTGAAGTCGGCGGTCAGCGCTTGCAACAAAAGCGCATCGAGTTGCCGCAACAAAAAACAAAATATTTGCGCTTGAACTGGGTAAGCGATGGCGTAAACAATGCGCGACCTGAACTCACCGCGGTAGTCGGCGAACTTGCCGATAAGTTTGTCGAAGCGCCGCGCGAGTGGGCGCAATTCAATGCGGCGAAGGGTAAAAAGGTGGGGGAGTATGTATTTGATTTTAAAGGATTTTTTCCGATGGATCGTTTGCGTGTTGCGCTGCCGGAAGCCAACACTATTGTACAAATCGAAGTGCTCACGCGCGACAGGGCCGAGCAGCCGTGGCGCAGTGTTGCGCGCGGCGTGGCGTATCGGCTGAATCGTTCGGGCAGCGAAATGCTAAGTCCGGACATTGCGATCAGTGCACCAGCCGAACGCTGGTGGATGATACGCATCGATCAACGCGGCGGCGGCCTCGGCAGCGGCCTGCCCACGCTCAATGCAGGCTGGGTGCCGCATCAACTGGTGTTCGCCGCGCGCGGTGCGGCGCCGTTTACGTTGGCGTATGGCAATCGCGGTGCAGTGCCCGGCGCGCTGCCGATAGCGTCGCTGATTCCGGGATACCGCGACGATGCCGTTGGCACGGTGCGAGTCGCGAAGACGGACGCCACGCCCACGGTCAATGTGCAAGCTGCATCCATGCAAGCGCAAAAAGAACTCGGTGGCGCGGTGCGCCTGGAAGAACAAACAGACTGGAAGCGCTGGAGCTTGTGGGCGGTGCTGGGCCTGGGTGTGGTGGTGCTGGGTGGAATGGCGTGGCGCTTGATGAAGCAGTTGGGCGCGCCGGGCGGCGGGGGTCCGTCGTAAAAGCGCGGAGCAGCACGTAATAGCGCGTGTGCTAAACTCATATTTGATTTTATGTGACGATATTTAGTCCGACGTAAAAAGCCAAAAACCTCCCTCACCCCCGGCCCCTCTCCCGAGGGGAGAGGGGAGTAAGTCGTCGCCTGCAATCAGGAAGCTACTGAAGCAGCGCAAAAATGGGTTTGCCCCCTCTCCCTGTGGGAGAGGGCAGGGGTGAGGGAGGCGGTTGATTTCACCGCACGCACTGAA
>JAYUAH010000134.1:0-2380 GCA_043741415.1 Betaproteobacteria bacterium | reverse complement strand
GCGCGGTTTTAACACCCAAGGCGAATGGGCTTCGATGCATGGGCTTATCGTGGACTCACTGTTGCCTTAAATTGGATTTTTAGAGGTGCCCTTAAGATCAATTAGGATAGAATTTGGTATCGATTTTGGTGCCAATTATCAACAAGTGCTACGAAGAAGCTGCGAAGGTTTGTCCGAATGGGTACACATTTGCGGATCACCAAACCAATCCCAACGCAGTCATCGTGCCAACTGGTAATGGACTACTCATGGCACGCGGACCGAATTCTATGCTCGTAGAGTGAAAACCATGAGCGCGTAGGGCGCAATAAGCAAAGCGCATTGCGCCGTATGTTCAACTTGACTAAATGTAATCGTTCGATTACATTCGCTTCATGCCATCCATAAAGCCCTTACCCGAATTCACGGAATGGCTCGACGGCCTGCAAGACGCTTCGTTGCGCGGAATCGTGGTGGCGCGCATCAAGCGATTGGCGCTGGGCTTGATGGGCGACGTAAAACCGGTGGGCGAAGGCATTTCGGAGTTACGTATTCATACCGGTGCCGGCTGGCGCGTGTATTACGTGCAGCGAGGCAGAGAAGTCATCGTATTGCTGGGCGGTGGCTCCAAGCGCACGCAAACAGCCGACATCAAACGCGCCAAAGCGCTGGCGTCCAGGCTGGATTGAATCAAGGAGACGCTCATGACACAACGTAGCAAACGCATCAAAGTAAAAGACCTGCCCGAATTCGACGCAGCGCAATATCTCGACAACGAGACTGCAATCGCGGCTTATTTGACCGATATTATAGAAGCCAACAACCCGGCCTTGCTGGCCGCGGCCTTGGGCGACATTGCCCGTGCGCGCGGCATGGGCGATATCGCGAAGGCATCCGGGATCACCCGCGAAGCGTTATACAAAGCGTTGCGACCCGATGCGCAGCCGCGCTTTGACACCATCAGCCGCGTTTGCGCGGCGTTGGGGGTGCGTCTGGTGGCGCAAGCCGTTCATTCCTGAAGCCAACAAGCTGCGAGGGCTATAGTGCCAACACCCCGCGTAGGGCGCAATAAGCGCAACGCATTGCGCCGCATGCTCAATATTCGATGCAATGCGCTTCGCTTATTGCACCCTACGACGTTCGTGGTTGCCTTACTACCCACCTTCGTTTACGCACAAGACTACCCCACAAAACCCGTCCGCGTAATCTCACCCTACCCGCCCGGTTCCAGCGCCGACATCATCGGCCGCATTTACGCGCCCAAGTTGACCGATGCGTTGGGCAAGCAGTTTGTGGTGGACAATCGCGCGGGGGCGTCGGGCAATATTGCGGCGGAGATCGTTGCGCGCGCGGCGCCGGATGGTTACACCTTGCTGCTGCTCAACACCGCCATCATCGCGAGCCAGCCGCTTTATAAAAACCTGCCGTTCGATATCACGCGCGATTTTCAGGCCGCGGGCATGCTGGGCCTTGCGGCTTACCTGCTGGTAGTTAATGTTTCCGTGCCGGCAAAAAACGTGGCCGAACTCGTGGCACTGGCCAAGGCACGGGTAGGTAAGTTGATTTATGCGTCCACCGGCGTCGGCGGCGGACTGCATCTGACGATGGAGTTGTTCATGATGCAAACCGGCACACGAATGCTGCATGTGCCGTACAAGGGCAGCGCGATGGCGGTGCCCGATTTGATCGGCGGGCAAATCGACACCATGTTCGGTTCCACGCCGGCGCTGTTGCCGCACGTCAGATCAGGCCGCATCCGCGCGCTGGGCATTTCGAGCCTGAAACGCAGCGCCGTGCTGCCAGACATACCCACCATCACGGATAGCGGTCTGCCGGGATTTGAGTCGGTCTCGATCACCACGCTGGCCGCGCCCACCGGCACACCGCGCGACGTGCTGAGCAAGCTGAACACCATCATCAACAAATACGCGCAGTCGCCGGAGACCATCACGGCGCTCGCCAATCAGAGCACGGACGCGGCGCCGATGACCATGGCGCAGACTGCGGCGTATATTCGCGAAGAAATCGTGAAGTGGAAAAAGGTAGTGGTAGCTGCGGGGGTGAAGTCTGAGTAAAACAACTTCATCGAGTTGCGAACGTGTCGACCCACCTTGTCGTTCCCGCGCAGGCGGGAACCCATAACACACGTGCCACTCGCGTCAGTGCATGGGTTCCCGCCTGCGCGGGAGCGACAGTGCTGGATAGACTCGGCAAGTGGTCAAAACGCCTAGAATACTTACCTCAAGAACACACAAAAGAAAATAATCATGCTGATTCAAGACAAAGTCACGTGGGACGTCGACGTCGAAAAAAGTCTTGCGCTGATGAGCACGCTGGGCGTGGATTGCGTTTCCATCGAACTGCCCGACGGACCGCGCGCCAACCTCGCCCTGGATTTATC
>JAYUAH010000133.1:0-2381 GCA_043741415.1 Betaproteobacteria bacterium | reverse complement strand
GCTCGATAACGAGTGCTACGCCACCACTGGCGGCCAGCCCGTGCCCAACGCGAAAACCATTGCGTACGACGCCGTCGCAAAAGGCTGCGGCTACGCTTCGGCCCACGCGTACAGCAGTCTCGAATCATTCACGGTCAACATTGGACGCATTTTGTCCGAGCCGGGGCCGGCGTTCGTGGCCATGAAAATCGTGCCGGAAGTGGAGAACGTGCCGATTGGCCAACGCACGCCGCGCTTGAAGCGGACGAAAGAGCAGGCGATTGCAGAGTTGCGGACCGAACTCGGCGTCAATAATTAGTCGGCAATCTTTGCCAACTCGGCTGCGGTCAGGTCCAGCGCTACGCTGAACCGCCGCAGCATTTCCGCAATTTCATCTTCGCTGATAATCAGCGGCGGACAAAACGCAATGGTGTCGCCGATGGCGCGCACAATAAGCCCGTGCGCTTCGGCAATGCGCGCGCACAGCGCACCTACTTTGAACCTGGGATCGAACGGCATGCGTTTTTCCGTTGCGCGTTGAACCGGCATCAATTCCACGCCGGCCAGCAAGCCCGCGCCGCGCACCGCGCCCACCAACGGATGTTCGAGCAGGCGATTCGATCCACCTAAAAACGGCGCTTCGAGTTTGCGCACGCGCGCAGCGACATCCATCTCGTCGTAGATCTTCAACGTTTCGAGCGCGACCGCTGCCGCCACCGGATGACCGGAATACGTCATGGTCAAACCGAGCACACCCATCTCATCGCTCTGTCGCGCGATGGCGTTATACACGCGCGCGTTTATCATCAGCGCCGAGATCGGAATGTACGCACTCGACAATGCTTTCGCGCACACCAGCATGTCGGGCGTAAGACCCATCGTGGTCGAGCCGAATAGTTGACCGATGCGCCCAAAGGCTGTGACGATCTCATCGCAGATCAACAAAATATTGTTTAAAATCAATAGTTTACATAATTTATCGAAATAGCCGTGCGGCGGCACCACGATGCCGCCGACGGCCATCACCGGCTCGGTGAAAAACGCCGCGATGGTGTCGGCGCCTTCGTGTGCGATCAACTGCGCGATGTCGGCAATCAAGCCGTCGGTGAACTGTTCTTCGCTCTCTCCCCGCCGCGTGTGGCGCGCGTAATGCGGCGTGGCGACATGCAAAAAACCCGGCAACGGCAGATTGAATTTGTCATGTGCATAACTCACGCCGGACAAACTCGCGGTAGCGATGGTGTTGCCGTGATAGGCCAGTTGGTGCGCGATGAATTTCTTTTTGGAGGGCTTACCCTCGGCGTTCCAGTAATACCACGCGAGCCGCGCCGCGCAGTCGTTGGCCTCGGAGCCGGTGCTCGCAAACCACACATGCGACATCGGCACCGGCGCCATCGCCAACAATTTTTCCGCGAGTGCGATCACCGGCGGGTGGCTCTTGTGATTGGTGAGCGGGTAATAAGCCAGCGTTTTCATTTGCCGCGCCGCTACTTCGGCGAGGCGCTCATTGCCGTAGCCGAGCGCAATACACCACAAGCCCGACATCGCCTCGAGGTAATCGTTGCCGTGGTTATCGGTAACCCACACGCCGTGCCCGCGTTCGATCACTGTGGCACCGCGTTCGGCATGCAGCTTGAGATTGGTCAAGCCATGGATGACGCTGCGCGCGTCGCGCGCCTGGAGTGAGCCTGAGTTCATGTCTGCCATTTTAGCGGAACGCCCATCCGCGGACGCGCCGCAACAGACATTGACGGCCCCGGCGATTGGGATCACATTGTCATCCCGTCTCCACGCGGCATTGCCCGGCGAAACACATGAACCTGCGCTCGTTGCTCTTTGCTGCCGCCACGGTGCTGCTTGCACCGTGCATGACATTTGCGCAAACGTATCCGGCCAAACCGATCCGCCTGATTGTTCCCTTCGCGCCCGGCGGCGGCACTGATGTGATCGCGCGTATTGTGGGCGCCCGGCTGAGCGAGTCGCTCGGGCAGCAGGTAATCACCGACAACCGTGCGGGCGGTGGCGGTAACATCGGTTACGGGCTGGCTGCGAACGCTGCGCCCGACGGTCACACTATTCTGATCATGAGCTCGAGTTTTCTCGTCAACCAGGCGCTGTACCCGAAGGCGCCGTACGACCCCAACCTTAGCTTTATACCCATCACCAATATGGCGAGCGCGCCGGCGGTGATGGTCGCGCACCCGTCCGTCAATGCGAAGAACGTGCCCGAGCTGATCAAGCTCGCGAAGGCGAGTCCGGGCAAATACAATATCGCCACGCCCGGCATCGGCACCCTGCCCGACCTGTCGGCCGCCTTGCTCAAGATAACCGAGCGCGTGGATATCGCCTTGGTGCCCTACACCGGCGCGGGCCCGGCGCTGGGCGCGGTGTTGGCGAATCAG
>JAYUAH010000132.1:0-13145 GCA_043741415.1 Betaproteobacteria bacterium | reverse complement strand
CGGGCTCTGAATTCGAAATGCCTGCCGACCTGGTGCTGCTGGCGATGGGCTTTCTCGGACCCACGCAAAAAGGCCTGCTCGAAGAACTCGGTGTCGAGAAGGACGCGCGCAGCAACGTCAAGGCCGATACGGAAAAATATCAAACCTCGGTCGCCAAAGTGTTTGCGGCGGGCGACATGCGCCGCGGGCAATCGCTGGTGGTGTGGGCGATACGCGAAGGACGGCAGTGTGCGCGGGCAGTCGACGAATTCTTGATGGGTTCTTCGGATTTGCCTAGATAATGGAGGATTGAGGATCAAGGATTGAGGGTTTAGCAACACCGTCGCTGTGTCTCAATCCTCAATCCTAAGTCCTCAATCCTGATGTTAAAAAACGACACTTTCCTCCGCGCCCTGCTGCGCCAACCCACGCCCTACACCCCGGTGTGGATCATGCGTCAAGCAGGCCGCTATTTGCCCGAGTACAGCGAAACGCGCAAACGCGCCGGCAGTTTTCTGGGCCTCGCGAAAAATCCGGATTACGCCACCGAAGTCACGCTGCAACCGCTGGCGCGATTTCCACTGGATGCCGCGATTTTGTTTTCGGACATCCTCACCGTGCCCGACGCGATGGGGCTGGGGCTTTATTTCGCCGAGGGTGAAGGGCCCAAGTTCGAGCGGCCGCTGCGCGAAGAATGGGAAATCCGCAATCTCACCGTACCTGATCCCAACGAGCATTTGCGTTATGTGATGGATGCCGTGTCACAAATCCGGCGCGCGCTCGATGGCAAAGTGCCGCTGATCGGTTTTTCAGGCAGCCCGTATACGCTGGCGTGTTACATGATCGAGGGCGGCGGCAGCACGGATTTTCGCAACATCAAAACCATGCTCTACGAGCGGCCCGATTTGCTGCATCACATACTCGATGTGAACGCGCGCGCCGTCACCGCGTATCTCAACGCGCAAATCGAAGCGGGCGCGCAAGCGGTGATGCTATTCGACACCTGGGGCGGCTCGCTGAGTGCGAATGCTTACCGCGAGTTTTCGCTGCAGTACATGCAACGCATCGTGGCCGGCCTCACACGTGAGCGCGATGGGCGGCGTGTGCCGAGCATTGTGTTCACCAAGGGCGGCGGTTTGTGGCTGGAGGACATTGCCGCCATCGGCTGCGATGCGTTGGGTCTCGACTGGACTTGCGATATCGGCCAAGCGCGCTCGCGCGTGGGCACACACGTCGCGCTGCAAGGCAACCTCGATCCGATGGCGTTGTTCGCGCAACCGGAACAAATCCGCGCGCAAGTCGGCAAGGTGTTGGCGTCATACGGCCACGGCGCGGGGCACGTGTTTAACCTCGGTCATGGCGTTTCACAGTTCACGCCGCCGGAGCGCGTCGGCGCGCTGGTTGATGCGGTGCACGAACTGAGTCCCGGCTATCACACAGCACGCTGAGCAGAAACATATACACAGCAAGGACTTAGCGCCAGTTGTGGCATGGCTTGCAGGATCGGCGCACTGCCGCATTTTTGTAACTATTTGATTTTAAATATTTTATTTTATTTCATCGGCGCTATTTCCAAGGTGCTTTTATCGTTAGCACTCGCCAACAACACGCGCTGTGAACAGTCATTAACAGAATTATCCACAGGCTGGCGGGCGCCTTGCGGGACAACGCGTTCGCGTCATATGCTCAAGTCCGTCCTCATCAAAGCGCGCTAACTTCACTCCGCACAGCATGAAAATCGTCCGCATTGGTTTCGACGTGCCGCTCGACAGGCTGTTCGATTACCGCTGCGACGAGGCCGTGCCCGCCGACATCGGCGCACGCGTGCTGGCGCCGTTCGGCAAACGCAATGCGGTCGGCGTAATTCTCGACATCGCGGATACCAGCACAGTGGCCACCGCGCGCGTGAAATCCGTGAGCCGCATTCTGCGCGAGGCACCGGGCTACTCGCCGGACGACATCAGCTTGATGCGCTTTGCCGCCGACTACTACCATCATCCGCTGGGTGCGGTGGTAATGAGCGCGCTTCCGGCGGGCTTGCGTCGCGTGCGCGCACAGCCGTCGAAGACGCTGATGCATTACGCATTAACTGCGCGCGGCGCTGCCCTCGATCTCGAAAGCCTGCCCAAGCGGGCGCTAACTAAGCGACGCATGCTGGCGCTTTTCCAAGCAAAAGAAGTTCTCGATGCAGCCGCTCTATATGAGCGCACGCAAACTGAAAAAACTGTTTTAAAACAATTAGTTACTGATGGCTACATCGAATATCGCGAGGGCTCGCTCACACCAACGCATAAGGCCGAAGAACCGCTGGTGCCTTACGTTGAAATGCCGCAACTCACGCCGGATCAAGCTGCCGTCGTCGCCACGCTATGCGCAGATTTGACCGCGTTCAAAGCACATCTACTGCTCGGCGTCACCGGCAGCGGCAAGACCGAAGTGTATTTGCGCACCATGGACGCGGTACTCAAACGCGGCCGGCAAGTACTGCTGCTGGTGCCGGAAATTTCGCTTACGCCGCAACTTGAAGCCACCGTGCGCGGGCGCTTTCCGCATCTGCAAGTCGTCAGCCTGCACAGCGGTTTGAACGAAGGCGAGCGCTTGCATCATTGGATCGCCGCGCAGTCGGGCGCCGCGCGCATCGTGCTCGGCACGCGGCTGGCGGTGTTCGCGCCGCTGCCGGAACTGGGGCTGATCGTGGTCGACGAAGAACACGACGCGTCTTTCAAGCAGAACGAAGGCTTTCGTTATTCGGCACGCGATCTGGCGGTAGTGCGCGCTCGCCAGCGCAATGTGCCCGTGGTGCTGGGCTCGGCCACGCCGGCGTTGGAAACCTGGCACAACGCCGCGACCGGCCGTTATGCGTTGGCGCGTTTACCCAAGCGCGTCAACAACACGCCGCCGCGCATCCACTGTATCAATACGCGCAATGAGCGGCTGCGCGACGGTGTAGCGCCAGCGCTGCTCGCGGCCATCGAACGCCGGCTTGCCGCGCGCGAACAAATTTTGGTGTTCATCAACCGCCGCGGCTATGCGCCGGTGTTGATGTGTCACGATTGCAGTTGGCTATCGAATTGTCATCGCTGCAGCGCGAAACTGGTGTTGCACTTGAACGACCGGCAATTGCATTGTCATCACTGCGGCTATCAGTCGCCGGTGCCGCTGGCATGCCCAGATTGCGGCAATGCGGATTTGTCGCCGGTGGGGCAGGGCACGCAACGCATCGAAGCCACGCTGGCGACGCAATTTCCGCAAGCGCGCGTGTTGCGCATCGACCGCGACAGCACGCGCAACAAAGGCACCTGGGCGGGCATGCGCACGCGCATCGAGGCGCGCGAAATAGATATCCTCGTCGGCACACAAATCCTCGCCAAGGGCCACGACTTTCCAAATCTCTCGCTGGTGTGCGTGTTGAACGCCGACAGCCTGCTCTACAGCACGGATTTTCGCGCGCCGGAGCGGTTGTATGCGCTGCTCACGCAGGTATCCGGACGAGCCGGACGCGGCACGGTGCAAGGCGACGTGTTGATCCAAACCGATTTTCCGACGCATCCGCTCTACGCCGCGCTTGCTCAACAAGACTACCGCGTGTTCGCGGACGAGTTGCTCAAAGAGCGCCGCGCGACGGGCTTTCCGCCGTTTCAGTATCAGGCGTTGTTGCGCGCGGAGGCGCCCAAGCTCGATACGGCGATCCACTGGCTGGCACACGCCGCCACGCTCGCACGCGCGATTGATGATGGCGTAACGGTCTACGATCCGGTGCCCGCCGGCATGATGCGTCTGGCCGGGCGCGAACGCGCGCAACTATTGGTGCAATGTGCAAACCGCAATCGGCTGCAACGGTTTTTGGCGGCGTTGCGTGTGGCGCTGTCTGAAAAGCGCGTCAGCAACGCGCGCTGGTCGATCGATGTGGACCCCGCGGAACTGTAGCGGTTTACATTAGCACGCATGATAGAATCATATGTTTTTAAAGGACTTTTCCGCATAGTCTCGTGGACGATGCGATGCCTGCCGCTATGAGTAATTTGCCTTCCACCGACACCAAATCCGCCTTGATCGAGCTGCTGGCCGCCGCCCTACACAAGGTCGCGCCCGATGCCAGTGGCGTCGCGATCACGCTGGAGCGCACCAAGCAAACCGCACACGGTGATTTCTCGTGCAACTTGGCGATGCAGTTAGCAAAAGCCTTGCGCACCAAACCGCGCGATATTGCAGAGAAGCTGGTGGCGAGCTTGCCGGCTTCCCCGCTACTGGAAAAAGCCGAGATCGCCGGCGCCGGGTTTATCAATTTATTTCTCTGGCGCTCGCACAAATTAATTGTTTTAAATCAAATACTTACATTGGGCGCGCAATTCGGTAACAGCGTCGTTGGTGCGCAGCAAAAAGTACAAGTCGAGTTTGTTTCCGCCAATCCTACTGGCCCGCTGCATGTGGGCCATGGACGCGGTGCGGCGTATGGTGCGAGCCTGGCGAACGTGCTCGACGCCGCCGGCTATGCGGTATCGCGCGAGTATTACGTCAACGATGCCGGCCGGCAGATGGATATTCTGGCGCTGTCGACGTGGCTGCGTTATCTCGAGTTGCAGGGTGTAGTGGTAGCGTTTCCGCCGAATGCTTATCAGGGCGATTACGTGCGCGATATGGCGCGGTTGCTCATTACAAAAGAGGGCGACAAATTCAAACGCGCTGCGGGCGATGTGCTGCGTGATGTGCCGCCGATGCCGGATGCGTCACAGCAAGATGACGCCGCTAAGACCGCGCGCGAAATTCATCTCGATGCGTTGATCGCCAACGCCAAAACGCTGCTCGGCGCCGATTATGAAACGGTGCACGCGCATGCGTTAAAACTACAGATCGATGATTGCCGCGATGATCTGACCGAATTTGGCGTGACCTTCGACGACTGGTTTTCCGAGCGCTCGCTGTACGACTCCGGTCAGGTTGCGCGCGTCGTCGCCACGCTGGAACAGAATGGTCATCTCTATCTCAAAGACGGTGCGCAGTGGTTTCGCTCGACGCAGTTCGGCGACGAAAAAGATCGCGTGATACAGCGTGAAAACGGTCAGTTCACGTATTTTGCTTCGGACATTGCTTATCATCTGAACAAGTTCGCGCGCGGTTTTGAGCGCGTGATCGACGTGTGGGGCGCGGATCACCACGGTTACATCCCGCGTGTCAAAGGCGCACTGCAGGCGCTCGCGCTGGATGCGGGAAAACTCACCGTGGCGCTGGTGCAGTTTGCGGTGCTGTATCGCAACGGCGAACAAGTGTCGATGTCCACCCGCTCGGGGCAATTTGTACCGTTGCGCGAGCTGCGCAGCGAAGTCGGCAACGACGCCGCGCGGTTTTTCTATGTGATGCGCAAGAGCGATCAGCATCTCGATTTTGATCTTGATCTGGCAAAATCGCGCACCAACGAAAACCCGGTCTACTACATTCAATACGCGCACGCGCGGGTGTGCAGCGTGTACGCACAATTTACACAGGGGGGCGGAGACGCCGCATCGCTGACCCACGCCGACCCGTCGCCGCTCGAATCGGCCGCCGAGTTGGAACTGCTGCAAAAACTCGCTGAATATCCGGAGTTGGTAACGCTGGCTGCGCGTGAGTTGGCGCCGCATTTAATTGCGTTTTATCTCAAAGATCTGGCCGGGTTGTTTCACAGCTATTACAACAATGTGCGCTTTCTTTCAGACCATACCGCCGAGCGCGATGCGCGCCTGGCATTGGCGGGCGCGGTGCGTCAGGTGCTAGCGAATGGCTTGGCGTTGTTGGGTGTATCAGCCCCGGAAAAAATGTAAACTATGAGCATGCGCAAATCGTCCGGCTCGTCCAACTCGTCCAACTCGTCCAGCAAGACGCCAAAACGTCGCGAAAAATCCAGCGGCAGCGGTTCAACCTTTATCGGCATCCTGATCGGCCTGGTACTGGGCCTGATGATTGCGCTGGGCGTCGCCTGGTATATCAACAAGCTGCCCAATCCGTTCGTGGAAAAGTCGCCGGCGCCCAAAGCCGCAACACCAGCAACGCCCGCCCCAGCGCCCAAAGTTGCAGCGTCCGCGGAGACGCCCAAACCAGCCGCCCAAGAACCGGTCACCAAAAGCGGGACTGCCGCAACCACGGCGGAAACGTTATCGAGCGATAAAAAGTCAACGCCTGCCGCCCGCGAAACGTTCTTTGTGCAGACCGGTTCGTTTCAAAACGCGCAGGAAGCCGATACGCTCAAGGCACGTTTGGCGCTGTTGGGGCTGGAAGCTACCGTCCAGACGCGAAACTTGCCCGACAAGGGCGTTTGGCATCGCGTTCGGATCGGCCCTTATACCGATATCGAGGAATTAAATCGGGTGCGCGGCATTCTAAAACAAAACGATATTGAGGCGGCACTGGTCAAAGTGCGTGACGCGGAGTAACCCGCGCCGCGCCCGATCCACCGAACACCTGGAGTTCCGATGCGTGCATTAAAACATATCAGTAAGCTGGCGGCCTTGGCGGTATTTGCGTTCGCAAGTCTTGCGGCGCAAGCCCAATTGACCGCGGGCAAAGAGTATCAGGCGATCACGCCGCCGCAACCCACAGCGCCCGGCAAAAGTATAGAGGTCATCGAGTTCTTCTGGTACGGCTGCCCGCACTGCGCCGATTTACAGCCCGCATTGCACGCGTGGTTGAAGAAAAAACCCGCCGATGTCGCTTTCCGCAGCCAGCCGGCGGCGTTCACCGAATCGTGGACGCAAATGGCGCGCACCTATTACGCCGCCGATGCCCTCGGCTTGAACGAAAAGCTGCACGGCGAAATATTCAACGCAGTACACAAAAGCAAAAAGCTGGATTTGAAGGTGTTGGCAAAAGACCCGAAAACCCTGTTCGAGTGGGTCGGCACGCAAAATGTAGACAGCAAGAAATTCGCGGATGCCTACAACTCGTTTTCGGTGGTTAGCAAAACACAGCGCACGGTGGATATTACTTCGGCCTATGGCGTCACCGGCACGCCATCACTCGCGATTGATGGCCGCTACCTGACCGCACCGGGCATGGTGCCGGGCGCCAACAACACCGTCGACTACGAGCGTTTTTTCAAAGCCGTGGATGAACTTATCGCCATGGCGCGGACGAACCGCAAAGGAAAATAGCGCATGTCGATTTCCAGACGCGGCGTTCTGGGTGTTGCGGCCGGCGGCTTGATCGCGATCGGTAGTGGTTCCGCAGCCTTCGCGCAGACGCCACCACGTACCTTCGAAGAAAGTTTTCGCTCGATCAACCCGCAGCCCACCGCGGCCGGCGCCGACAAGATTGAGGTCATCGATTTCTTTTGGTACGGCTGCCCGTATTGCTACCAGTTGCTGCCGCTGATCGCGGCGTGGGAAACGACAAAACCGGCGGACGTGGTGCTGCGGCGCATTCCTGCGGTGCTGCGGCAGGAATGGGTGCCGGACGCACATCTGTACTACACGCTCGAAATTCTCGGTGCGGCGGATCGTCTGCACGCCAGGGTATTTGACGCCGTACACAAAGATCGTCTACAGACCGCTGACTCCGAAGTGTGGGGCAAGTGGGCGGTTGCCAATGGCATCGACCGCGCCAAGTGGGACGAGGCATATAACGCGCAAGGCGTGCGTGATCGCGTAGTGCGGGCGGTTGAACTCGGTCGTGATTACGATGTGCGCGGCACGCCAGTGATCATTGTCGACGGCCGCTATCAGACCGGCAGCGGACAGGCGGGGGCGCTGAAGAATGTGATCCCCACGATAGACGGCCTGATCAATCTCGTGCGCGACAGCCGCAAGAAAGCGTAACTACTCTACCGTTACGCTTTTCGCCAGATTGCGCGGTTTGTCCACATCATTGCCGCGCTCCAGCGCCGCGTGATACGCCAGCAGTTGCAGCGGAATGGTATGCAGTATCGGTGACAGCATGCCCGCGTGATCGGGCATGCGGATCACATGTAAACCATCGGTCGGCATGATGCGGGTGTCCTGATCCGCCAACACATGCAGTTCGCCACCGCGGGCGCGCACTTCCTGCAGATTCGATTTCAATTTTTCGAGCAACGCGTCGTTCGGCGCGATCGCCACCACCGGCATTGATTTATCCACTAGCGCCAGCGGCCCGTGTTTCAATTCGCCGGCGGCATAAGCCTCGGCGTGAATGTACGAAATTTCTTTCAGCTTCAACGCGCCTTCCATGGCGATGGGCCAATGGATGCCGCGTCCGAGAAACAGCGCGTGCTGCATGCCGCTGAATTTTTCCGCCCACATTTTGACTTGCGGCTCGACGTGCAACACCGTGGTCAGCGCAGCGGGTAGATGACGCAACTCACGCAGCAACTGGGCCTCGCGTTCGGGTGTGAGCCGGCCTTTAAGTTTTGCGATCACCAAGGTCAGCAGTGACAGTGCGGCGAGTTGCGTGGTAAATGCTTTGGTCGACGCGACGCCGATTTCCGGGCCTGCACGCGTGAGAAAACGCAGGTTCGAGGCCCGCACCAGCGCCGATTCCGGCACATTGCATATCGATAGACTGTGCTGTTGGCCGAGCGCCTTGGCGTGCAGCAACGCCGCCAGCGTGTCGGCCGTTTCGCCGGATTGCGAAATCGTAATCACCAGTGTGCGTGGATCGGGCACCGAATCGCGATAGCGGTATTCGCTGGCAATCTCCACGTTGCACGGCACGCCCGCGATGCCTTCGAGCCAGTAACGCGCCACCATGCCGGCGTGATAGCTGGTGCCGCAAGCCAGTATAAGTATTTGATTTAATTGATTAAATACGGTTTCTGCACCGACGCCGAAAAGGTTCGCCGAGAGCGATTGCGCGCTGGTCACCATCTCCAGCGTGTTGGCGACCGCCATCGGTTGCTCGAAAATTTCTTTTTGCATGTAATGCGTATATGTGCCCAGCTCCACCGCATCCGCCGTGAGCTCGGAGATGTGCATCGCACGTTCGATGGCATTGCCTTTGGCATCGACGATGCGCGCGCCGGCCAGCGTGAGTTCGGCGCAATCACCGTCCTCGAGATAAATCATTTTCTGCGTGACCTGCACCAGCGCCGAGGCATCCGAGGCGGCAAAAATTTCGCCCTCGCCCACGCCCAGCAACAGCGGCGCACCGTGGCGCGCGACGATCAAATGCTCACGATCTTTCTCGCTGCACACCGCAATCGCGTACGCACCCACCAGTTCGGCGACCGCGCGCCGTACCGCATCGAACAAGCTGCCGCCACCCGCCAATTTGGAATGCACCAGATGGGCGATGACTTCGGTGTCGGTATCGGAGAGGAATTCGTAGCCCTGTGCGCGCAGCTTCATGCGCATGGCTTCGTGATTCTCGATGATGCCGTTGTGCACCACCGATACGCCGCCGGAAATATGCGGATGCGCGTTGCGTTCGGACGGCACGCCGTGCGTCGCCCAGCGCGTATGCGCGATGCCGAGTTCGCCGGAAACACCTTGCGCTTGCGCGAGCTTTTCGAGATCAGCCACGCGCCCGGCGCTGCGCACGCGTTGCAGTGTGCCGTTCAATACCGCGACACCGGCGGAGTCGTAACCGCGATATTCGAGGCGCTTCAAGCCCTCGATCAAAATCGGTACTACATTGCGTTTGGCGATGGCGCCGACGATGCCGCACATGCGCGTTACCCTGCTTTCTTGTTGGTTTTCAGCGGACGCTGCCAGCCCGAGATGGCGACTTGCTTCACCCGCGATATCGCGAGATCGTTTGCAGCGACTTCTTTGGTAATGGTCGAGCCCGCACCGATGGTCGCACCACGGCGCACGGTCACCGGCGCGACCAGTTGCGTATCGGAGCCGATGAACACGTCGTCTTCGATGATGGTGCGATGTTTGTTGGCGCCGTCATAGTTGCAGGTAATGGTGCCGGCGCCGACGTTGACGTTGCGGCCGACACTGGAATCGCCGATGTAAGACAAATGACTCGCCTTCGTGCCCACACCGATGTCGCTCGCTTTGACCTCGACAAAATTACCGATGTGCACGTCTTGCGCCAGCACGGTACCGGGACGGATGCGCGAGTAGGGGCCAATGCGGCAATTGACACCGATCACCGCTTGCACCAGGTGTGAGAACGGTTCAATTTGCGTATCCTTGGCGATCTCCACATCGCGCAGCACGCAGTGCGCGGCGATGCGCACGCCGTCACCCAACGTCACGTTGCCTTCGAAAATACAGCCGACGTCGATGGACACATCCTGGCCACAGGTCAAAGTGCCGCGCACATCGACGCGCGCGGGGTCGGCGATGGCCACACCCTGTTCAAGCAAGCGCATCGCGTTGCGCTGCTGGTAGATACGCTCCAGTTGCGCGAGTTGCGCGCGGTTGTTGATGCCCTGCACTTGGGCTGCGTCCGCGCACGGCACGCCTTCGACGTTGACGCGATCCTTGATCGCCAGCGGCAGCACGTCGGTAATGTAGTACTCTTTTTGCGCGTTGTTGTTTTTGAGCTTCGACAGCCAGCCGCCGAGACGTGCGGTCGGATACGCAAAAATGCCGGTGTTGATTTCGCGTATTTTCAGTTGCGTGCGTGTTGCATCTTTATGCTCCACCACGCTTTTTACTTTTTTGCGCGCATCGCGTGTATCACGAATAACACGGCCATAGCCGTGCGCATCTTCCATCACCGCGGTCAGCATGGACACGCGATTGATCGCACCTTCGATTAACGGTTTTAAAGTCTCGGGCTGGATCAGCGGCACATCGCCGAGTAGCACCAGGGTTTTGCCGCCGGGCGCGAGTTCCGGTTGCGCTTGTTGCACGGCGTGCCCGGTGCCCAATTGCGGCGACTGATTGACGAACACGATGTCGGGCGCGGCAACCGCGCGACGCACCTGTTCGGCACCGTGGCCAGTGACCACGATAATTTTCGCCGGCGACAACGCACGCGCGGCGTCGAGCACGTGCGCCAGCAACGGGCGCCCGGCGAGCGTGTGCAACACTTTCGGCAGCGTCGAATACATGCGTTTGCCCTGACCTGCGGCAAGGATAACAATGTTGAGCGCGACGTTTATAGCCATAAGCAATGATTATCCCACAAGACCTGTCTTTTCCATTGTGACATACTCCTCAAGCACTTGTTTTTGTTGCGAATTTATATGCAGGCCGCATTTGGTCCGGCGCCACAGCACATCGTCTGCGGTGTGCGCCCACTCCCGCTTCACGAAATAGTCGACCTCGCGCGCATAGAGCGTATGGCCGAAATGCTGGCCCAAGTCCGCGGGGGTTTTGGCGTTGCCCAGCACGGCGGGCGTCGCGTCGCCGTGGCGCGCGACGAGGGCACGTATCAACGCCGCAGGCAAAGTGGGGCGCTCGGCCACCATGTGCGCGACATATTGTGTGAGCGGCACCCCATTCAAATGGCCGCCGGGCAGGTTGGCTTCGCCCGTCCACGGTGCTTTCATTTGCGGAAACCAGTCGATGAGCTTTTCCAACGCGTGTTCGGCCAACTTGCGGTAGGTGGTGATTTTGCCGCCGAACACCGACAACACCGGCGCGGTGTCGCCATCGCCATCGATCCGCAGCGTGTAGTCGCGCGTAATTTTGGAAACGTTTTCCGAGCCGTCGTCGAACAGCGGGCGCATGCCGCTGTAGTGCCACACGACATCAGCGGCCGTGAGCGCTCGCGTGAAATAGCGATTGGCGGCGCGACATAGATAGTCGATTTCTTCGGCGCTGGCCGTGCAGTCACCGGGTTCACCGCGATGCTCGACATCGGTAGTGCCTATCAGCGTGTAGCGCTCTTCATACGGATAGACAAACACCACGCGGCGGTCGTCATTTTGCAGGATGAAGGCGTGCTCGCCGGCGTAGAGTCGCGGCACAATGAGGTGGCTACCCTTCACCAGCTTCAACCCGAAGGGTGTATCTAAGTATATGTTTTTATTGATAAATTGTTTGGCCCACGGACCGGTGACATTAACCAGTGCGCGGCAGGTGATTTCAGTGGGTGCGGCGTTGGCGGCTTGCAAGGTGACGCGCCACTGCGCGCCATCCCGCCGCGCCGCTACGCAGGTGGTGCGCGTCAAAATAGTGGCGCCGAGGTCGGCGGCGGCACGTGCGTTGGCAATCACCAGACGCGCGTCATCCACCCAGCAATCGGAATAGAGGAAGCCTTTGCGGAGGCCCGGTTTCAGTCCGTCGTGATACGGTGCTACGCGCAGATCAATGCTGCGGGAGTCCGGCAGCGTATCGCGGCGCGCCAGATAGTCGTAGAGAAACAAGCCCGCGCGGATCATCCACGCCGGCCGTAGCTCAGGCACATGCGGCATCACAAAGCGCATGGGGTGCACGATGTGCGGCGCGGCACGCAACAAGACTTCGCGCTCGGCCAGCGACTCGCGCACCAGACGGAATTCGAATTGCTCCAGATAGCGCAAGCCGCCGTGCACCAGCTTGCTGCTGGCCGACGAGGTGTGCTGCGCCAGATCGTGTTGCTCGCACAGCAACACGCTCAAGCCGCGGCCGGCGGCGTCGCGCGCGATGCCGACACCGTTGATGCCGCCGCCGACCACCAGCAAGTCCACTGCAGAGGGGATGCTCATGTCCTTAGCGTAGCGCGTTTATGCGCCGGGTGCAGCAAAGCAAAAGAGGCGGGTTGCGGCCGCCTCTTTGGTTGTTGCGTGTGCAAAAACTCAGTGCTTTTTACGCAGCTTTTGTATTGCCGCCAACTGCGCCGCGAGCATGGAAAACTCCGCTTCGATGGTGGCGATCTCTTGTTTGCTTTGTGCGGTTTTGCGGGCTTCCTCGGCCTTTTTCAAGGCCTCGTTGGCTTTCGCTTCGTCGAGATCTTTGCCGCGTATTGCGGTATCCGCGAGCACCGTCACCTGCCTGGGCTGGACTTCGAGCACACCGCCGGCGACGAACACAAACTCTTCTTCTACCTGGCCCGGCACTTTGATGCGCACCGCACCGGGCTTGATGCGCGTGATCAGCGGCGTGTGGCGCGGGTAAATACCGAGCTCGCCGGCCTCTCCTGGCAGCACCACGAACTCGGCCTCGCCGGAATAGATTTGCTCTTCGGCGCTGACGACGTCTACCTGCATGGTGTGTACGGCTTCGGCCATGATGTTAGTTCAGAGTCTTGGCTTTTTCGAAGGCTTCTTCGATGCCGCCGACCATGTAGAACGCTTGTTCGGGTAAGGCATCGCATTCGCCGTTGACAATCATCTG
>JAYUAH010000131.1:0-2390 GCA_043741415.1 Betaproteobacteria bacterium | reverse complement strand
CGGCCGGCGGAACCATGCTGCAATCCGCTGCGCCGGCGCCGTCACGCAAACTGCTGCCGGTGGACGACGGCAGCGCGGATGCGTCGTGGGTGCAGTTTCGCGCGTGGCTGCTAGAGACGCTGCAACGCGGCGACCGGCAGGCACTGGCGGGCATCGTCGACCCCAATGTGCTCAACGCGCTGGAGGCGCCGCGCGGCATCGCTGAATTTCGCAAAATGTGGGATCTCGACGGCACCGGCACGCGCCTGCTGCGCGATTTGTCCGCCCACCTGCAATTGGGCAGCGCGTGGTATACGCCAAAGAAAAGCGCGCGCCTGCTGTGCGCGCCCTATGTGCCGATCAAATGGCCGCTCGAAGACGTCGACCCCTACAGCAGCGGCGCGATTGTGGTCAAGGATGCGTTGGTAATGGATGCGCCGTCACACGCGGCGCGCACCGTGGGCAATCTGAATTACGATATCGTCGCGGTGCAGGATTGGGAAGTCGCCGACAAAGACGCAAAGCTGCCGCAGCGCTGGGTGAAAATCCGCTACGCGAGTGGCGACGCCGCGCGTGACGGTTATGTGCCCGACGAACATATCCGCAGCGCCATTGAGCACCGCGCCTGTTTCGCCAAAGTGGGCACGGGGTGGCGGCTGGTGGAATACGTACTCGGTATCGAATACTTGGGCGCGGAGTAGCCCGCGTATCAACATCATGCTTTTTTCAGGAGCACACCATGGCGACAAACCATAAAGAAAACCTGCGCCGCGCGCGCCGTTTACAGGTAACGCCAAGAGCCGAAATCATCGACGGGGCCACCGTGACCAAAGCGCTGATTCAGGACATCAGCGATGAAGGCATGCTGCTGTTGTGCAGTAAGAACTACACCATGGGTCAAACGCTGGTGCTCAAATTGCAAACGTCACCCGGCTCGATTGTCGAGTGCACGGTGGAAGTTCGCCACAGCAGTGACAATGGCACTGGCATAAAAATCATCGCCATGAGCGACCAAAACCGCCGCACCTACGAACGTTATTTAGAAGAATTCTTTTCCCTTCAGCTCGGCAAGCTGGGGTAAACCGCGCGTCGGTATAAGTATAAAAAATTGTTTAAAATCAAATATTTACATTAACTCCCCCATGCGCGCTCAAGCGCCGTGCAAGGTGAGCTTGGCGTCTTTCACCAGCCGTTGCCACTTGGCCATTTCAGATTTGATATGCGCGCTGAATTGATCCGGCTTGGAACCCACCGGCACCGAACCATCGGCCGCCAGGCGTTTGATCACTTCCGGGTCTTTCAACGCTTGCGCCATGGCCGCGGATAATTTCTCCACGATAGGCCGCGGCACTTTCGCGCCGGTGATCACGCCATACCATTGATCGACTTCGTAGCCGGGCACACCGGCTTCGGCCACGGTGGGTATATCCGGCACCGCGGCTGAACGTTTACCGGCCGTAATCGCCACCACTTTCAAGCGGCCCGACGCCATGTGCGGACGCACGCCGAAGAGCGTGCCGAAGCCGACCTGCACATCATTCGACAGAATCGCAGTAATCACCGCCGACGTACCTTTATATGGAATATGCGTGAGCTTCGCGCCGCCCAAGTGATTCAACAGCTCACCGGCAAAATGCTGCAAGCCCCCAGTGCCGCTGGAACCGAACAGTAATTTGTCGGGATTTGCCTTCGAGTAGGCAATCAACTCCTTCACCGATTTCACCGGCACCGAGGGGCTGTGATACATCGCGTAAAACAATGAGGTGGCCTGCGTGATGCCCTGAAGATCGCGCGCAAGATCGTAGGGCAACTGTGGATTGGTCGCCGAGTTCACCGAGTGCGAGGCTGAAATCAGGCAAATGGTGTAGCCGTCAGGCGGCGCCTTCGCCGTGAGATCAACGCCGATCGACCCCGCGGCACCGGTGCGGTTATCCACCACGAACTGCTGTCCCCATAAATCCGACAGCTTGGTGGCCAGTGTGCGCGCGGTGGTATCGGTGCCCGCGCCCGGCGTAAAGGGCGCGATGAAATGCACCGGCTTGCTGGGATAATCTTTGGCGGCGTTGGTTTGGGCTTGCGCCGGCGACATGCAGAGCGCACAAGCTACGGCGGTAATGTTGACGACGTTGCTACCTTTGAACATGAAACTTCCTCTGGCGTTTTGAGTGCGCGAATATACACGATCAGCGATCGCGCAACATATGCCGCGCAATCACCAGTTGCTGTATTTGCGTGGTGCCCTCAAAAATGCGAAACAGCCGCACGTCGCGATACAGCCGCTCCACCGCATACTCTTGCATATAGCCCGCGCCGCCGTGGATTTGCACCGCGCGGTCCGCCACACGCCCCACCATTTCGGAGGCGAAGAGTTTGCAGCACGACGCTTCCAGCGTGATGTTGGCGCCGGTGTC
>JAYUAH010000130.1:0-5721 GCA_043741415.1 Betaproteobacteria bacterium | reverse complement strand
CACGGCATCCAGCAACTCGCGCACGCCGGGCGAACGGTATTGCGGCTCTTGCATGGCCAGCGCGATCAAGTCGTAATCCGCCGGTTTGAACGCGGTGGTGCCGCCGGCGGCCATTTTGCCCGGCAGTTTTTTGGAGTTGATTTCAACCAAGCCCTCGCGGCCGTTGATCGGCATGCGCACAATGGCGCCTTCGCTGTTCATCAGGTCGGCTTCCGCGGGCAGGCACACGAGATCGACGTTGTGCCCTGCGAGTGCTAATTTGGTGCCGAGCAGCGAGCCGTAGGACGCGCCGAGGATTAATATTTTGTAAGTTGGCATGATTTCCCCGTATCTGGTTTGATGATTGAATGAGCGCGGGATCCTTCTCCCTATCCCGCCGAGCATGCGCGATGCTAACCAATAGGCGGGTCAGGCGCAATCTTGGTGCAAAATTCGCCAAAACAGTGCGCTCGGCAAAACCTGGCAGTCTGGCGGTATAGTCAGCACGGGCTATACCCCATACGAGACACATCATGACTGTGCTGCATTGTGTTGCATGGCTGTTCGCTTTTGGCGCGTGGACGCTGGGCGCCGATATGGCGCACGCGCAAATCTATCCCATCAAACCCATACGCATCATTACCGCCGCTACCGCTGGTAGCAGCGATTTCACTTCGCGCCTGATTGCGCCCGGCCTCACCGAACGTCTGGGGCAGCAGGTGATTGTCGATAATCGCGGCAATCTCGGCGGCGAAATTCTCGCCCGACTGCCGCCGGATGGTTACACCCTGTTGATCGACGGTGCGAGCTTGTGGATCGGACCATTGGTGCAAAAAATGCCCTACGATCCGCTGCTGGATTTTGCGCCGATCACCATAGCGGTGCGCGCGCCCAATGTGATCGTGGTACATCCCTCGCTGCCGGTAAAAACAGTCAAGGAATTAATCGCGCTGGCCAGGGCGCGACCGGGTGAACTCAATTACGGTTCCGGCGGCATCGGCGGCGCCTCGCATTTACCCGCGGAACTGTTCAAATTGCTGGCCGGTGTGAATATCGTCAACGTCAATTACAAAGGCACCGGCTCGTCGATCGCCGCACTGATGGCCGGCGAGGTGCACGTGATGTTTGCCAATGCGGCAATCGCCAGCCCGCACATCCACTCGGGCAAAGTGCGCGCCATCGCAGTAGCCAGTGCGCAAATGTCGCCGGTGTTTCCCGCTTTGCCGAGCCTCGCTACGTCGGGCATACCGCCCTTTGAAGCGGGTGTAGTGCAGGGCGTGGTGGCGCCCGCCAAAACGCCGCCGGCGTTGATCAGCCGCTTGCAGCAGGACATCGTGCGCGTGTTGAATCGCGCGGACGTGAAAGCGCGGCACTTCGCCGCCGGCGTGGAAACCGTGGCCGGCACGCCGGACGAACTGTTCGCCACCATGAAATTCGACAGCGCGCGTTGGAGCAAAGTGATCAAGGACGCCGGCATACGCGCGGAATAGTGAGTGCGCGGATCGTTGCGCATTAGCCCAAAGGCATATTATAGTAAGTATTTGATTATATTGAATATTTTTAATTTCAGGCTGGCGGCACCGCGGCGTTCATCGCATGGTCGTTTACGCCAAATTCATCCTGCATAGCCCTATAATTCCCGTTCCCATCGACACGGAGTCCGCCATGCCGCAGCCCAAGTACAAAACCTCTCAACCCAAAAAATACAAACTCATCGTCGAGAAAGATGTGGCGATTCCGCTGCGTGACGGGTCGATTATTCGCGCCGATGTATTCCGGCCGAATACCGACGAAAAATGCCCGATCCTGCTCACCACCGGCCCTTATCAAAAAGACAAACTGTGGGTGCCGCCGCCCGACCTCGAAGAAAAAGCCAATCCCTACATGAATTGGGAATGCTGCAACCCGCTGTGGTGGTGTCCGCGCGGCTACGCGCTGGTGCGCGTCGATAGCCGCGGCTCGGGCAAATCACTCGGCGCCTCCGAACCCAGTTCATATCAAGAGGCGGTCGACACCTATGACGCGATTGAGTTCGTGGCGAAGCAACCGTGGAGTAATGGCAATGTCGGCGCGTTGGGCATTTCGTATCACGCGAATTTTCAGTGGCGCGTCGCAGGGCTGCAACCGCCGTCGCTGAAAGCCATCATGCCGTGGGAAGGACGTGCCGATCAGTATCGTGATCAGGCGTATCACGGTGGCATATTCTCGTCGGGCTTTCTGGTGAGCTGGTGGTACATGCAGGCCGCACATCATCTGCTGGGCAAGCCGAATCAATACAACCCGGAAGCGTTCAACAACAATCAGCTGTGGAATTACATGCGCAACGATCTGGATTCCGAATATTGGCGGCTCAAGAGTGCGCGCTGGGACAAGATCACCGTGCCGATGTATAGCGTGGGCAACTGGGGCGGGCACGGCCTGCATTTGCGCGGTAACACCGAGGGCTATTTGTGCGCGGCGTCCCCGCACAAGAAACTGCGCATCCACACCGGCTCGCATTACCACCCGTTTCACGCCGAAGAAGCGCGCATCGATCAATTGCGCTGGTTCGATTATTGGCTGAAAGGCATAGACAGCGGGATCATGGACGAGCCGCCGGTCAAACTCGAAATCCGCACCGGCGGCAGTAAAAAACCCTACGCGTTTCGCTATGAAAACGAGTGGCCGCTGGCGCGCACGCAGTGGGCCAAGCTGTATCTGCGACCCACCAAAGACAAACCGGCTTCGGGCGCACGCCCCGTCGAAGGCAAAATCACTGATACGCCGCCCGCGAAACTCGCCAAATGCACCTATGAAGCTTCACCCGGAGGCCGTCACAATCACGGCGGACGCACCGGCATCTCGTTCGAGACGGCGCCAATGAAACAGGACACCGAAATCACCGGCCCGATTGTGCTCAATGTATGGGTATCGAGCACCTCGGACGACATGGACATTTTCGCCACGCTGCGCAACATCGACGCCAAGGGCAACGACGTGCCCGAAGTGGGCCAGCGCGGCGAGCCGACCGCGTGCCTCACCAAGGGTTGGCTGCGCGCCTCGCACCGCAAACTCGACGCAAAAAAATCGTTACCCTACCGCCCGTACCATGCGCACGACGAACGCCAGTTGCTGAAAAAAGGGCAGATCGTCGAATGCCAGGTGGAAATCATTTCCACCAGCATTGTGATTAAAAAAGGCAACCGCCTGCGTCTCGATATCAATCCCAAAGACGGTATCGGCGCCGCGCATTTCACGCACTACCATGCCGACTACAACGATCAGGCACTGAACACGGTGTATAGCGGCAAGGACAAGCCGTCGTATTTGTTGCTGCCGATTATCCCGCCGAAGGACGGCGCAAAACCTGCACCGGTCGCCAGGAAAAATCCGGCGCGCAAAAAATAGCGGCGGTTACGGGCTGGAACGCAGTGCTAGCCTGATCGTGATTTAATTTCAATAGGCAACATGGATAATTGACAGTGTCGTAACAGCAGCAGATACTTTGCGCACGCTGAGAGCTTTTGCATCTGTTCTGAAACCACGGCGCGCACTGAAGCTGTACGAAATGATGTCTCTGCCGTTCGGCATGGAAGGTCAAGTCAATCAACCAACCTCAAGGGGATAGATGATGCCTAAATCAAAAATTAATTCGTGGTACGGCTGGGTACCGGACCGGCCTGATTATCGTGACAAGCTGTACTCGGCGATCGCCGCACCGCCGCGCAAAATACCGAGCAAAGTGGATTTGAGTGCGGGCTGTTCAGGCGTGGAAGACCAGGGGCAACTGGGTAGCTGCACCGCCAATGCGCTGGTGGGAAATCTCGAATTCCTTAGCGTCAAAGCCGGCCATCCGGTCACCAATTTGAGCCGGCTGTTTATTTATTACAACGAACGCGCCATGGAAGGTACCATCGGTGAAGACGCCGGCGCCATGATCCGTGACGGCGTCAAGTCGCTGGTCAATATCGGCGTTTGCAGCGAGAAGAGGTGGCCTTATATCGCCGGCAAATTCACGAATAAGCCGCCAGCAGCGTGTTACAAGGCCGCCGCCAATCATCACGTGACTTCCTATCACCGGATACTCACGCTCACCCAGATGAAGCAGTGCCTGGCCGAGGGCTATCCGTTTGTATTTGGCTTCTCGGTCTATGAAGGTTTCGAATCGGCCGCCGTCGCAAAGACGGGTACATTGGATATGCCCAAACCCGGCGAAAAAAATGTCGGTGGCCATGCCGTGTGCGCGGTGGGTTACGACGATGCCGCCAAACGCATACTGGTACGCAACTCGTGGGGCACCGACTGGGGCGTAAAGGGCTATTTCACCATGCCCTACGATTACATCAGCAACACCAATCTGGCGGATGATATGTGGACCATTCGCGCATTTGAGCATCAATAGCGTTTACTAAGGCAGGGTGGGCATGCTGCACTTTGCCCGCCCTGTGTGTACTAACCGTGCTTACTTGAGTCCCGCCGAAATCTTGTCGATCCCTGCCTGGGCACACGCTGCATCTTTGTCGCCGCCGGGCGCACCTGAAATACCTACCGCACCGATCAGATCCTTGCCCGCCATGATGGGCAGCGCACCTTCAAGTGTAGTAATGCGATCCAGATGCAGGGCGCCCACACTCTGCGGGTTGGCAACGTTGCGTTTGCCGTACTCACCCGACGCTATTTTAGAGGTCGCCGAAGTATAGGCCTTGCGCATCGAGTTCTCGACGGTGTGCATATTCGCGCCGTCATCCGAAATAACGAGCTTGGTGCCGCCGCGCGCATCGAGAATGGTGATCGTCACTTTGTAGCCTGCCTTGCGGCAGGAATCCAGCGCGGTGGCCGCCAGTTCTTTCGCGGCGTCGAGCGTGATGTTGCGCTGGTTAAACGTAGCCTGCTGTGCAGATGCGGCGAACGACGCGGCGGCTAGTGCGGCAGCTACTGAAAGTTTGAGCAAATTCATGGTGGTTTTCCGGTTGTGTGAATGGATCGCCCGATGCGGGCGACTCAGCACTGTAGCACCAGCGCAGGCGCGAGGCCACGCGCGGTGTAAAATTGTCCATCATGGCGAATTGACTGCGGCGTTGCCGCGACTGCAATTATCCCATCGGCAATCGCGAGCGCGCTGGCAGTGGGCGGCGCGCCAGAACGGTGCCGGACATCATCACCGTGGCAGAAGCGGCCGTGCCCGGATTTGAAGCGGTATCGTGGGTGGGCCTTGCAGCACCGGCGAAAACAAGCGCGCTGGTGATCGGCAAACTCAACCATAAAATTGCGCGCATGTTGGCCGACGCGGATGTGGCGCAGCGGCTCGGTGCGCAAGGTGCGGAAGCGCAGCCGAGCACACCTGAAGCTTTCGCGCGTTTCATGCGGGACGAGACGGAACGTGCACGCAAGGTGATCGCGGTCGCAGGTATTCAAATAAATAAATAATGTTTAAAATCAAATATTTACGTATTATTAACCCTTCATCAACGCGGCACTTTTCTTCACCGCTTTGACGATGTTGATGTAGCCGGTGCAGCGGCACAGATTGCCTTCGAGGCCGTGGTAGATCTCGTCGTCGGTGGGCTTGGGATTGTCTTTGAGCAGGCCCGCTACCGCCATAATCATGCCCGGCGTACAAAAGCCGCATTGCAGCGCGTGGCATTCGGTGAACGCCTGTTGCACCGGATGCAGTTTGCCGTTTTTCGCCATACCTTCGATGGTGGTGATATCGGCGCCGCTCGCTTGCACCGCGAGCACGGTGCACGATTTCACCGCGATGCC
>JAYUAH010000129.1:0-5723 GCA_043741415.1 Betaproteobacteria bacterium | reverse complement strand
TGTCGAAGCGCTTCAGGTAATCGCGCGGGGTGGCAGTCAGTCCCAACTTGTAGCCGACGAAGTAGTCGAACACGGCGCGCGCGTTGCCGCCGATGGAGCGGTGCGCTTCATCCGAGATCACCAAGTCAAAGTCGGTCGGTGAAAAAAGCCGCTGGTACTTGTTGTTGAACAGCAGCGACTGAACGGTGGTAACGACAATCTCCGCATGTCGCCAGTCATCGCGGCTTTCCTTGTAAATCACGGTCTTGAAATCAGCGGAAAGCACAGCGATGAAGGCTTTGGTGGCCTGATCTTCGAGTTCGAGGCGATCCACCAGAAACAGCACACGTGAGGCATTGCCCGTTCGCAGGAACAGCTTGATCACAGCCGCCGCCGTGAGCGTCTTGCCGGTGCCAGTGGCCATCTCGAACAGGAAGCGGTCTTTGCCGTCCTTCACGGCCCGTTGCAACGCCTGGACGGCACGTAATTGATAGGGCCGCAGAAAGCGCAGCTTGTTCGTCTGAATGTAGCCGGGACGCTCCGCTTCGTTACGCCACGCCACTTCAAACTGGTAATGCGGACGCTGCGTCAGTACGATGTAGTCGTCTTTGACCTGCTCCTCTATGAGGCGCTGCGGATTGGGTGTGACCTTTTGGTAGCCGATGACCGAATCGGGTGTCGGGAACGTGGTGATGATGTACGGATTACCGCGTTCCAAATCCCAGAAGTAGTGCAGGTTGCCGTTCGAGAGTATGACGAAGCGGCAGTTCTGCGACTTGGCGTATCGGCGTGCCTGTTCCTTACCGACCAGGGGATTTTTATCCTCGGACTTTGCTTCGAGGATGATGAATGGGAAACCCCTGGCGTCTAGCAACAAAAAGTCGATGAAACCCCTGCTAACTTTTTCGAAATTCTCGCCAAGCGCGTCAAGATCGGCGGTCTTGAGCGTGACGCTCGGTTCGAGACGGATGTTCGCGGGCTTGTCTCCGTCCGCGAAAAAGCGCCACCCCACCGTTTCCAGCAGTTTGTTAATTTTGATACGCGCGATGGCTTCTTTACCAGACATTTATTCTTGTTCGCTGCTCGATTCGAGCTGGCGTTATTGTGCTCTTTTTCGCGTTCGCACGCAGGTTCTACTTAGCGTTCCAGTTGACTATTGCAACTCCACATTCGCATCCCTAATCACCTTAGCCCACTTGGCAATCTCGGATTTGATATGCGCCGCAAATTGCTCCGGCGTATCACCTACCGGCTCCGCACCCAGGCTCGATAACCGCTCCGCAACATCAGCAACTTTAAGTATGCGCGCCGTCTCCGCAGAAAGCTTATCGACTACTGCCTTGGGTGTGCCCGCAGGCGCAAGCAGGCCAAACCACGCCGCCGCGCTGTAGCCCGGCACACCCGCTTCCGCGACAGTCGGTACATCCGGCGCGGCCGGCGAGCGCTTAGGCGTGCTCACCGCCAGCGCACGCAGTTTTCCGGCTTTCACCTGCGGCAAATACGGCGGCATGTTATCGATGGTGGCAATGATTTGGCCGCCCATGATATCCGCCATCACGCCGGCGCTGCCTTTGTACGGAATGTGCTGCATGCTGGTGCCGGTCATGGTTTTGAACAGTTCCATCGACAGGTGTGCGGAGCTGCCGTTGCCGGGCGAGCCGTAGTTGAATTTGTTGGGGTTGGCTTTGAGATACGCGATGAATTCCTTGACGCTTTTCGCGGGCACGGCGTTGTTGACCACCATGATGTTGGGCACCATCGCCACCAGGCTGATCGGTGCGAAATCCTTTACCGCATCGAAGCCGAGTTTGCGATACAGGCCGGGGTTGATGGCGTGCGTGCCGGCGGTGGCCATTACCAGCGTGTAGCCGTCAGGCGTGGATTTCGCCGCTACTTCGGTGCCGATGTTGCCGTTGGCGCCTGGACGATTTTCGATAATCACCGGCTGACCGAATGTCTCGCTCAACTTTTGGCCCAGTGCGCGCGCGAGTATGTCGGTGGCGCCGGCGGGCGTGTAGGCGACGATGATGCGGATGGGTTTGATCGGAAATTGCTGCGCTACCGCCACGTTCGGCACGGCAAGAAAAAAACATAAGTATTTTATTTTAAACAATTTATTTCCTGACGATGAGGGTGACGAGCACCTGTTACTTACTCACCCTTAAGTCCGGCCGCCTTGATGACCTTGGCCCATTTGGTGATTTCGTTTTGCACATACGCCGTGGCCTGCTCAGGTGTGTTGCCGACCGGGTCGGCGCCCTGATCCTTGAGCTTTACTGCGAACTCCGGCGACTTCAACGCGCGCACGATTTCGCTGTGCAGCCGATCAATAATCGGGCGCGGCGTTTTCGCCGGCGCGGCTACGCCGTACCACGTCGTCACTTCGTAGCCGGGAATGCCGCTCTCGGCCACCGTCGGCAGGTCGGGCGCGGCAGCGGCGCGCTTGGCACCCGTGACCGCGAGGGCGCGCAATTTGCCCGTGCGTGCGTATCCGATCACCGAGGGCAGGTTACCGAAGTACAGCGAAAACTGTCCGCCCAGCATGTCGATCAACGCCGGGCCCGCACCTTTGTACGGAATGTGTACCCACTTCACGCCGGTCATGAATTCGAACAGCGCGCCCGATAAATGCACGGTGGTGCCCACACCCGATGAGCCGTAATTGATTTCACCGGGGCGCGCTTTGGAAAACGCGATCAATTCCTTGACCGTGTGCGCAGGCAATGAAGGATGCGCCACCAGCAGGTTCACCGACTCTGCGGCCGTCGTGATAAACGCGAAATCGCGTATGGAATCAAAATTCAATTTCATCATCGACGGATTGGTGGCGTGGCCCGGCGCGTTGAGCATAATGGTGTAGCCGTCGGGCGCCGCCGTCTTGGCGAACAGCTCGCTGGCGATAGCGGTGTTGGCACCGCCGCGGTTTTCAATCACAAACTGTTGGCCCATTTGCTCGGTGAGCTTTTGTCCGAGCGCACGTGCCACCAGATCGTTGGTGCCGCCGGGCGGAAAGCCGACGACGAAGCGTATCGGTTTGACGGGGTAGGTCTGCCCTGAGCCTGTCGAAGTGGTCTGTGCTTGCACACACGCGCAGGCCAATAGCGTCATAATTGGTAAGTATTTGATTTTAAACAATTTTTATCATCGCTTATTGTAGCCGGAAAACTCGTTTCGCTGCACGTTGCACCAAATCACTCGCCTTTAATCCCCGACGCTTTGATCACCTTGGCCCACTTTGCGATTTCATTTTGCATGAATGCGGTGTACTGCTCCGGCGTACTACCAACAGGCTCAGTGCCCGCATCGCGCAAGCGCGCATTAAAGTCGGGCGACTTCAGTGCGCGCACCACTTCGGTGTTCAATTTGTCGACAATCGCGCGCGGCGCTTTCGCCGGCAGCGCAATGCCATAAAACGCGGTGACCACAAATCCGGGCACGCCGCTCTCGATCACCGTCGGCACATCCGGCACGGACGGCGAACGTTTTTCGCCGGTCACCGCCAGTGCGCGCATGCGACTAGTGCGCACGTAAACGATGATGCCGGCGATGTTGCCGAAGTACAGCATGTGTTGTCCGGCCAGCAATTCAATCAGCGCCGGCCCCGCACCCTTGTAGGGGATGTGCACCATTTTCGTACCCGTCATCAACTGAAAAAGTTCGGTCGATAAATGCCCGGTGCTGCCCGTGCCGGACGAACCATAGTTGATCTCGCCCGGCCGCGCCTTGGCGAACGTGATCAATTCCTTGACGCTGCGCACCGGCAGTGAGGGGTGCACCACCAGAATATTCTGCGCATCGGCCACCTGCGTGACAAATGCAAAATCCCTGATCGAATCGAAGTTCAATTTCATCAGCGACGGATTGGTGGCGTGACCGGGCGATACAAACATCACCATATAGCCGTCGGGCTGCGCGCGCGCCAATAATTCGGTCGCCACTGCCGTGTTGGCACCGGGGCGGTTTTCAACAATAAACTGCTGGCCGGTTTGTTCGGAAAGTTTTTGCGCCAGCCCGCGCGCGACAATGTCGTTGGGACCGCCGGGGGCGAAGCCGACGATGAGGCGCACGGGTTTGGCAGGATAAGATTGTGCTGTTGCTGCGCTCGTCAGCAGCCATCCGCTACCGATTGCCAACACTATAAGAGCCGGTCCAATCATGGCGCGTCCTCGCAATAAGGCGTTCGAGCTAAAACCAAAAAATCGCTTGCTACAGAGGACACGGATAGCACTGAGAATATACCCGTTGTGGTGATGTTTTCCGTGACCGCGGTGTTCTCTGTGGCAAAAAGCCCTTGTGGATTTACTGCAGCGCTGTGCTTTTAACGCGCAGCCTTGCGCCCCAGCCGCTTGGCGATTTTTGCCTGACCGGCCTTGGCGTCAAATCCCTTGAGATAAACCGGTCCGGCCATGGTGCCATCGACCGCTTTACCGACGATGCCTTGCGACAAATCCTTGATCGCCAGAAAAATTACGTCCTCGTCCTTGGGATCAGCCACCAGCGTGTGCGGCGCGTTCGCGGGAATATAAATCAGCGACCCGGCGGGCGCTTTTACTTTTTTGCCGTTGACCGAGCCCATCAGCGTGCCGCGCACCACGTAATTCAGTTGCTCGTTCAAGTGGCTGTGCATGCGCGAGCCGGTGCCGCGCGGCTTGTGGATGTAGCCAACGAGTATGCGCTCGCCTTCCACCACGCCACCGTGCGATGTCGAATAGCCGGTGCCAGCATCAAGCATTTTCAGCGCCGCCATTTTGAATTGGTATTTGTCGCCGGCACCGCCTTTGACCGCGCCTGGCGTTTTGGTTTTGATGGTTTTCTTCGCTGCCATGATTTACTCGCTGGTTTATAAGTAGTCGATCTTCTTCCACTCACCCGGATTCACGTTCACCACGTTCCTGCTGTGCCCCGCGCGGCGATCCGCATACACGCGACCTTCTTTCATCACGATTTGAATGTTTTTCTTCTCTTGCAGGCACGCAATGTTTTTCAGCGGATCGCCCTTCACCGCGATGATGTCGGCGAGCTTGCCCACCTCTACTGTGCCGAGGTCTTTTTCCATTTTGATGGCGTGTGCGGCGTTGCGCGTGGCGGTGAGTATCGCTTCCATCGGCGTCATGCCGAGGTTGACGTAAATCTCCAGTTCGCACGCGTTGGCGCCCATTTCCGGATCAAAGCCCATGTCGGTACCCATGGCGATTTTGACGCCAGCTTTGTGCGCTTTCTGGAACGTCTCAAAGCAGTAGGGCTGGAGCGCCTTCATTTTGTTGATCACGAACATCGAGGTGCCTTGCTCTTTGCGCCTTTGAATCGCGCGATCAGTGCGATGCAGCAGCGTGGGCGTCATCCACGCGTTCGATTCGGCGATCATGTCGATCACTTCTTCGTCGTGAAACACCATATGCTCGATGGTGTCCGCGCCCGCGGCCAGCGCCATGCGATGGCCGTTGGGCGTGAAGCAATGCACCGCCGCCGGCTTGTGAAAGGCGTGCGCTTCATCAACGATAGCGTCGATTTCTTCCTGCGTCATGTTGCGGATATCGGGTTCTTCTTTATCCGTGCCGCCACCGCCTGTGGCACAAGTCTTGACGATGTCGCAGCCTGCCAGCAGATTGGTGCGCGCGAGTTTGCGCAGCTCCCACGGGCCATCCGCGGTTTGAAATCCGAGGCGCTGCGCGGCCCGCGGCTGGATCAAATCCAGATGCGAACCGGTAATGGTGGTGAAGCCGCCGATCAGCATGCGCGGGCCT
>JAYUAH010000128.1:0-2396 GCA_043741415.1 Betaproteobacteria bacterium | reverse complement strand
AAAACGCGCTGCGTGATATCCGCGATGGCGACATACTCGTCATGCATCTCGGTATCCGCTCGCGCAAGGACGGCTGGGCGCCGGCGGTATTCGATCCGCTGCTGACAGGGCTTAAAGCACGCGGCTTTTGCTTCGATACGCTCAAAGCACCGCAGTGATTGCGTCACTCGTTCAAGCGTTTGTAACGATTCAAAGCTGGGTGTTTGAGGCAGCGGTGCAGCCGCTATTTTTTAAACTGGAACTCATGCCCTATGCGGAAGAGGCCTACGACGCCGTGGGCGTGGTGATGGCGGGCGTGCTGGAGATTGCCGTGCTGTGCGCTGTGTTAAAACCGTTGGAGCGCTGGCGTCCGATCGAGCAATGGCCCGACCGCCGCGCCGTGCGCGCGGACGTGATCTACACTTGGTTGCATCGCTTGGGTGTGTTGCCGTTGCTGATATTTCTGCTGTTGGCGATTCCCGTGGGCGAACTCGACGCGTGGCTGCGCATGAACGACATCGTGCGCCCGAATATCGAAGACGTGATACCGGGCCTCGCGCGCAATTCCATAGGCGCGTTTGTGATTTACCTGTTGCTCATTGATGGCGTCGAATACGGCGTGCACCGCTTGCAGCATCGGTTCAACTGGTGGTGGGCGCTGCACAGTCTGCATCATAGCCAGCGCCAGTTGACTTTCTGGAGCGATGATCGCAATCATCTGCTGGATGATCTAATCACGTCGGCAGTGACGGCCATCGTGGCGCTGGCGATCGGCGTGGCGTCGAGCCAATTCATGCTGCTCATCGTACTGTCGCGTATGGTGCAAAGCCTGTCGCATGTGAATGCCCGTGTGAGCTTCGGTGCCATCGGCGAGCGGCTGCTGGTCGGCCCGCGTTTTCACCGCGCGCATCACGCCATCGGCATCGGCCACGAGGGCCAGTATCGAGGTTGCAACTTCGCCACGTTGTTTCCGGTATGGGATATGTTATTCGGCACGGCGAATTTCAAAACCGAGTATCCGCAAACCGGCGTGCGCGATCAACTGGAAGGCCGCGACTACGGCATCGGCTTCTGGAAACAGCAGTGGCTAGGGCTGCAACGATTGCGCGAAGTTTTTATGCCAACCGTGACACGTAAGGTGGGTTAGACGCGCCGTTTGCGCCGTAACCCATCATCAACACTAAGACGGAACTTTAACCGTCACGCCCTTGGCAGCCGACTCCAACACCGCCTCCAACGCCGTAACATTGTGCTCCTCGTCCCCACCCGCCACCGCCAAGGGGCGCTTGGCCGCTACCGCATCTGCAAAATGTTCCAACTCCGCGCGCTCTGTACTGGTATCAGGAAACGAAATCGTCTGCGGCTGTGGATGCACATAAGGATTCGCCGGATCAAAAAAACACGTGCGCAGATTCCACGTGGTCAGATGTTGCACATCGCCCACTTCGGCCCAGCCCAGTGAACCACAAACCTGCAAGCGCCACGTTTCGGCAGTCGCAATCACCGTGCCCAAATAAGCGGTAGCGCCACTCTTGAATTTAAACAGCATCGAGGTCGTATCGTCGGTGCCGTAATCCAAAGCAATGCGATAGCTCTGCGCATGCACGCTGTCGATTTTTCCCGCAAGATAGAGCATGGCATCCACCACATGCACGCCGCGTCCGGTCATGCCGCCGGCAGGGCCTTCTTCGGGATTTTGTCGCCAGTGCTCTTTACCTACACGATACACGCTGGGGCCGTTGAAGTTGCCTTCCATGTGCAGCAACTTGCCGAGGCGCCCGCTATCGAGCAGGCGCTTGATTTCCTGCAGCGCCGGTTGAAAGCGCCAGTTGTAGCCAACACCGAGTGTGACCTTGGCATCCGCACACGCACGCAGCGCGGCTTTCGCGCTATCGGTGGTGAGCGTAAACGGTTTCTCGGTAAACACCGGCTTGCCCGCCTTGGCGCAGGCGATGATTTGCTCGGCGTGCGCGGTGTGCGGCGTGGCTAAAATGATCGCGTCGATCTTCGGATCGGCGAGCGCTTTGTCCAAGCTATCCACGAGTGGGAAATCTTTTGCGGCGGCGTACTCGCGCGCATTTTCCGGATGACGCAGCACGCCCAAGGTGATACGAATTTTTTCGCTCTTGCCTTGGATGTGATTGACGAGATTTTGGCCCCAACGGCCGAGGCCAACGATGGCTGCATTCAGCATAAGTATTTTTAGTATTTGATTTTAAATGATTTTATGTCAAAGACGGATTCACGTTTTACTGCGCCACCGCACCCGACCACGGCGACATCACATCGGCGATGCCGTAGTGTTCGTCGTCACCAGTTTGATACACGCTGCTGGGGCAGGCAAAGTTGGTTGGATACACCACTAGTTCTGTGAGATGCACCGGAAACTCTGCCTTGAGCTTCTGAATGATCGTGTC
>JAYUAH010000127.1:0-5746 GCA_043741415.1 Betaproteobacteria bacterium | reverse complement strand
TGAAGCAGTACTCGTGGCAATTCATGTTCTCGGTGGGGCAGGGCTACGACACGCTGCGCCCGCAGTTGCTGCTGTCGCCGCTGATCGCCGAGACCATTGCCGCTTCAGGCTGGAACAAGCGCGATTTTCAGCGGCATCTTTACCAGCACGCACGCATCCCCGCGCATCACTTCGAGGACGTGCTGACGGTGTGGACACAAAAGCCGAAATGCGATCTGAAGGCCGAGGTTGCCGCGGGGCGCATCCCCAAGGCGTATCACGAGTCGGATGACCCTAACCGCCTAGTGCCGCTGGTGTGGAAGCCCGAGGATTTTCTGGTGTGCGTCACCGGCGATCCGGCGCGCAACAGCATTTACGTGTTTGCGCACAACGGTGTGTTGGGTTTCCCCACCTGCAAGAAAATTCAGTTTCCTAAAGATTGGGATGCGAAGCTGGCTGCGCGCAAGTAGTCGATGTGCGTGTGTGTGGCGGTGGGTTGCGGCGCATACCCCGCGCCTCCAGTCACCTTACGTATCTTTGTAACTATTTGATTTTATTGAATTTTTCTATCAATAAATAAATCGCCAACAGCGCCGGCAGAGCGAGCGACGCCAACGCCCACGCATAACTCTGAGTGAACCAATAGATGTTGGCAAACACAATCGGCCCGAGCATCTTGCCGCAATTGAGGTAAACGAATACGCCGCTCAACGCCGTATTCACCGTACCTTGCGGTGCAAGGCGGCCTGCTTCGGCCAGCACGGTGCCAGCCCACGCGCCCGTGGTGAATCCAAACAGGGCGAACAAAAGGTAAATCGCGATCAGCGGCCAGCCGGGCGCGATCCAGATGGATGCGATGCAGGTCGCCAGCATGATCACCGCGTTGCACGCGAGCACGCGCGCCGTGTTGCCCAAGGCATCGCATAGCCAGCCGATGAGCACGCGTCCCACCGCGCTCGAAATTTGTACCACGGTCAGTATGGCGCCCGCCGCGAGCAGGCTCATCTCGAACACCTTCACGCACACCACCACGGTGTAGGCGCCCACGCAAAATTGCGCCCAGCAAAATGCGCCGCCCGCCAGCGCCACGCGCCGCAGCACCGGCAGGCGCCATAGCATCACCACGTTGGCTAGCGGGCGCAGCGCGACCACGCGCGCGGTGGCGTCGCGGTCGTCGTCCCAGCGTGCGCGGCCGCGTTGCATCATCAACACCGTGCCGGTGACCAGCACCACGCTCAGTAACACGGCCCAGCGCCAGCCATGGGTCAGCGCGATCGCGGGCGCGATCAGTGCCGCCGCAATGCCGCCGATGGGCACGCCGGTCTGCTGCAGCGAGAAAATAAAGTTGCGCCGCTCGGGCGGCGCAAAGCGCATCAGCAAATGCGAAAACGATGGGCCGATCAAGCCGTAGCCCAAGCCGACGACAATGGCGCCCACACCGAGAAAAATAGGCGCGGGCACCGTCGTCAACGCCATACCCAGCGCCACGCAGCCATGGCCCGTTTGATTAATGCGGCAGCCGCCATAGCGGCGCGTGACGTTGCTAAACAACGTCAGCGTCACCAACTGGCCCACGCAAACCAGCGTGATGAAATAGCCGATCAGTGAGGCGTCGATGGCGAATTCGCGCGCGACTTCTGGTGCCAGCGCGGGCAACACCAGCAACGCCATCGAAGCCATGATGTGGCCTGTGAGCAGCGCACCGACCAGAAACGGCAGCGGGATATCTTTGGACGGTAGTAACGCAGCTTGCATGCGTGCACTGTACCCGAAGGCGGCACAGCGTGGGGCAGGGTTCCACATTTCAATAGTAGTCAACTTGACGCCGCGCGTCATTCATCATTGAATCAAGCATTCAAACCTGCTCACTGGGAGAACATCCAAATGCTGATCGCCGATTCGCAAGTACACGTGTGGGGCGCCAACACCCCCGAGCGTCCATGGCCGGGCCGCGCCCACGCGCAACGTGATATTCCGCTCGGCCACGAAGAGTTGCTGCGCGAGATGAATGCCGCGGGCGTGGAGCGCGTGGTGATCGTGCCGCCGTCGTGGGAAGGCGACCGCAATGATCTCGCGCTGGCCGCGGTGAAAGCGCATCCCACGCGCTTCGCCATCATGGGCCGCTTCAATCCGGAAGCTCACGATGCGCGCGAAGCGATCAAAGGCTGGCGCAATCAACCCGGCATGCTCGGTATGCGTTTGTCGTTTCACATCCCCGTGCTGCAGCAGCCGCTGATCGACGGCAAATTCGATTGGGTGTGGAGTGAAGCCGAGAAGCAAGGCATACGCCTGATGATCTTGGTGCCGCAACACATGGTGCACGCCATCGATGACGTAGCAGCACGTTACCCGAATCTTAAAATCGTGATGGATCACCTGTCGCTCACCAGCGGCAAGCCGTTCGACGAAACGTTCAAGGATTTCGACAAACTGCTCACTATCGCCAAGCGGTCCAACGTAGCGGTCAAGGCGAGTGCGCTGCCGTGTTATTCAGCGGAACAATATCCGTTCACCCGCGTGCAAGCTTATGCGCGTAAGGCGTATGAAGCGTTTGGGCCAAAGCGTACTTTCTGGGGCAGCGATTTGTCGCGTTCGCCGGTACCCTATCGTGAGCAGATCGACATGTGGCTCAGCGATGTGCCCTGGCTCAAGGCTGAGGACAAGGAATGGGTGATGGGGCGGGGGCTTTGCGAGTGGCTGGGGTGGAAAACGTAGGGCGCAATCCAATTGCGCCCTACAAGCTTGCGCGCGGCGGCCAATGTGTAGGGCGGGAGAAGCGCAGCGTATCCCGCCGTTCGCGAGCCATGCCATCCAGCACGTGTAGGGCTTCAATACGCAGTGCATTGCCCCCGACGATTTTCAATACGCCTCACATGTTTGCATTGCGCGGGACGGCGTCGGGATGCGCTACGCTCCTCCCGACCTACAGTACTACTATCTTAATTATGTAGTCGCAATCGGCAACCGAATCTCAAAACAAACCCCGCGCCCATCCTCCCAATTGCGCGCGCTCGCCCGCCCACCATGAAACGCCGCAATCAACCGCACAATATAAAGCCCCAATCCCAAATGCGGGTTATCGCTGCTGGCTTCTTTGCGCACGGAGATCATCGAGTCAAAAAGGCGGTCGGCGATTTCGGGCGGTAACGGCGGGCCGCTGTTGCTGAACTGCAGCACTGCATCGTTGCCCACACGTTGCAGGCTGACCGATACGGGTGTGCCTGCTGTCGCGAAGTCGGCGGCGTTCGCGGCGAGCTTGTCGAGCATTTGCGCGAACAGGTCGGGCGCGCCGGTGAGCGTTAACGGTTCGTCGCTCATGCTGAGTTCGAAGGTGCATTGCGGATAAGCGCTGGCGTAGCCGCTGACGCAGCCTGCGAGTACCGCCTTGGCATCGAAGCTTGTGCGTTCGTCGTTGCGCACCGCTTGTTCCAGGCGGTTGGCTTCGGCCATGCGCGTGAGTATGGTTTCGAGGCGGTCGAGGCCGCCCTCGGCACGCGCGACATAGACGCCGGCATCCTGTGGTAGCGCTTGCAACTTCACGTTTTCGAGTGACGAGCGCACCACGGCAATCGGTGTGCGCAGTTCGTGGCTCAGGCGTTGTGCGAGCTTTTCGAGATGGGCGTTGTATTGCGCCAGGCGATCGAGCATGGTGGTAAAGGCACGCGACAGGTCGCCGATTTCGTCGTTGGCGTGTTCTGCGGTTACCAGCGTGCGGATGCGGCCCTTGGAGTCGATGGCGTTTTCGGCTTCGTCGCGCAGCCGCCGCAGCCGCCAACTCAAACGCGAGGCGAACAGCAGCAGCACCAATGCGGCCGCACCGAAGGCGATCAACGTGACCGCGGCGAGTTGCTGAAACGCGCGATTGCCCAGCGACACAATCGCGTCGGTGTTTTCTTCGACGATTGCTACGCCCACGACTTTTTCGCCGACCCAGATCGGATGCGCCGCCGACAGAATCGCCGTGCGGCCTTGAGCGCCGGCGCGCCGCCGCAGGCCGGGCGTGCCGTCGAGCGCGCGTTCCAGTTCTTTGCCGCCGAAAATCACATCGTTGGGGATGAACTCCTCGTTGGGACTCGCGGGCGGCGGGAACATGCGGCTAAACAACGGTTGCAGCGCCACGTTCACCAGTTTTTCCAGCGGGCCGAAGCTGGCGCTGTCGCCGCTGTATTTTTGTTTGTTGTCGAGGCTGCCGGCCGCGGCGACGAGTTGCAGTTTGGTATCGATCACCCAAATGCGCAGTCCCGCGCGCGCCAGGCCCGCAACAATGAGACGCACTTCTTCCGGCGCGGTAGTCGCAGCAGTGACCGGCGGTGGCAGCGGCTTGGGCGGCTCCAGCGCCGGCTCCGGTTTTGCGGGTTCGCCTTCAACGGGCAGTTTCGGTGTATCGGGCGCGGCGGCCGGCATTTCAACATTCGGTTTGATTTCAGTAATTTTTTTCGAAGGGCCATGCAGCTCCAGTAGCTTGGGTCGATCCTGCAACGCCGTGGCAATGCCGCGTGCGGCGGCGATCACTTGCTGCTCCTGATTTTCGCGCAGCAGCTTTTCCATCGCCTTCACATAGGTGTAACCCACCCACGGAATCACCAACAGCACCAGCGCCACCAGCGCGACTTGGCTGTGCAGGCCGAACAGGCGTGTGAGACGGGACGTCGGCTTAGACAGGAATTTCACAGATGCAGTCCATTCAATCCGTTCGCCCTGAGCTTGTCGAAGGGCATTCTTGTGAGACAGGCTTCGACAAGCTCAGCCCGAACGGTATTCAATGGGTTTCTGCCCGCCAGCGGTAGCCCATGCCGTACACCGTATCGATGCAATCAAACGCAGGGTCGACGGCGGCAAACTTGCGGCGCACGCGTTTGATATGAGACGTGATGGTGCTGTCGTCGACGACGATGTGCACCTCGCCCATCAATTGCTCGCGGTTTTTGACATGGCCCGGAAACTTGGCGAGCGCGTGCACCATCCAGAATTCGGTGAGTGTGAGCTCGACTTCGCACCCGTTCCAGCGCACGCTGAAGCGCTGCAAATCGAGTTGCAACGGCCCGCGCGTGAGCCGGTCTTCAGCCGGCGCCGCTTCGCGCGCGAGATCAGCGCGGCGAAACAACGCGGATACACGCGCCAGCAAATGTGGAAGGCTCATGTTTTTGGTCACGTAATCGTCGGCCCCCATGCGCAAGCCCGAGACCGTGTCGAAGTCGCTGTCGCGCGCGGTCAAAAAAATAATCGGCAGTGTATTCGACAGTGCGCGCAACTCGCGGCACAGCGTGTAGCCGCCGTCGATTTCGTCGCCCAAGCCGATATCGAGCAGCACCAGATCGGGCAGGCGCGTTTGCATGGCGGCCAGCGCCGCGGGGCGATTGGCGTGCTGCGTGACGTCGTAGCCGTATTTGTTCAACGCCTCGGCAGTGTTGGCGCGGATGACCGGATCATCTTCCACAATGGCAATGCGGCGCGGCATGCAAACTCCTTTGAGTAACTCGCCATGAATATACCGCAATCTGCACGCGTTCGGCGTTGCCGCGGCACGTGCCATTTTGTTGCCACAATTGATCAGTGCCTCGCCATAGTGGTGCCCGCCACCGGCCACGCCGGCGCCGTTTAATACCTCACAACCCCGGTCGTAAGGTACGGGTCGACCTGAGGATCGCAAGATGAAAATAAAGGTAAAGCCCGCAGTGTTCGCGGCAGACAAAGTAACGGCCGACATGCTGATGCTGGCGCTGCAGGCGCTAATTGTCGGCGCGGCGGCGGCGATGTTGGCGGGGCT
>JAYUAH010000126.1:0-5750 GCA_043741415.1 Betaproteobacteria bacterium | reverse complement strand
AGGTCGGTGCGTTGGCGTTGCCGCTGATGTATTCAGGTCTACTGGATGTCACCGGCAGCTACGGCATCGGCTTCATCATGTGCGGACTACCGGCACTGCTGGTCGGCGTACTGCTGCTGCGTGAGCGTGGCACTGCGCATCGCACGTGAGCGTGATACTCGAGGGCGTATTAGAGTAGGTGACGCCCGTAGCGCAAACCGCTACTATTCGCACGGCCCATTTCGATTTTCATTTTCATTTCGATTTTTATTTCAATGTAAACCGGAATGCCGTCACACGTTGATGCCGCTCGTGTGGTCTGCGCACCGGATACCCTCACTACAAAGATTCTTCGCCAAATGAACCGCAATCTCTGGCTGATGGCTGCAGCCCAAGGCCTGTTCCTCACCAATAACGTGTTGTTCGTCGCCGTCAACGGGTTGGTGGGCCTGTCGCTCGCGCCGCACAGTTGGATGGCGACGCTGCCGATCATGGGCTACGTCGTCGGCGGTGCGTGCTCGACGGGGCCGGTGGCATGGTCGCAGTCGCGCTGGGGCCGCAAGGTGTCGTTCCAAATCGGACTCGCGGTCGCATTTTTTTCCACGCTATTGGCAACCTATGCAGTGCTGAACGCTAACTTCTGGCTGCTGGTAGTGGCTACCGTGGTGGCCGGTTACTACAGCGCCAACGGCCAGTTGTACCGCTTCGCTGCAGCGGAACTCGCCAGGCCCGAATATCGCGAACGCGCGGTGTCTATGGTGCTCGCCGGCGGCATCATCGGTGGCGTAGTCGGCCCCAACCTGGCGAAGTGGACGCAGCACCTGGGCAATGCGCCGTTCGCGGGCGCCTATGCCACGCTGGCGGTGGTCGCGCTGATCGCGATGGCGGTGGTGGCGATGGTAACGTTTCCGCCGGTGCCGCCGCGAAAGCCGGGGGCGGGCGGCGGACGCCCGTTGGGGATCATCATGCGTCAACCGGTGTTCATCGTGAGTACGGCAGCGGCCGCGCTGGGCTATGGTGTGATGAATATACTGATGTCGGCGTCCCCCATTGCCATGCAGGTATGCGGCCACCCGTTCAAGGATGCGGCGCTGGTGCTCGAATGGCATGTCATTGGCATGTTCGCGCCGGGATTTTTCACCGGCCGCCTGATCGAGCGCTTCGGTATCATTCCCATCATGTCCGCGGGCGTGGTGCTCAATCTGCTGTGCATCGCCATTGCGTTGTCGGGCACGGCGGTGATGCATTTCCTTATCGCGATGTTTCTGGTGGGCGTTGGTTGGAACTTCCTGTTCACGGCCGGTACGGCGTTGTCGCTCAAGGCCTACCAGCCGGAGGAGAAAGACAAGGCCCAGGGCGCGATCAATTTTTGCGTGTTCGCGATGATGATGGTGTCGTCATTCTCGTCCGGCGCTTTGGTGACTACGCAGGGCTGGACGCTGCTCAACTACACGTCGCTGGTGCTGGTCGCTGTGGCCGGTATGGCCTTGCTCTGGTATGTCGTGCAGGAGCGGTCGCGGCAGGCTGCAGCCTCATGACGATCCACGGATAGTCTTCAGGGCTTGGTCAGCTTCATGAATTGATCGGGTGTCAACGCTTTGGGCGTGAAGCGCGCCTGCCGCACCGCGCCCTGGAAGTAGTTCAGGCGATTGATGCGCACGCCGACCGATGCCGCGCCTTCGCCTTGCGGCTTGTACGCGATGTCAGCTTCACCCTGCAGTTCGCCGTTCACATAGCTGCGGAATGTTTTGCCGTCGAAGGTTTGCGCAACGTGATACCACGCGCCTGTCGCATGCAGCTTGTCGGGGAAGATCAGGGCCTTGTTGTAGCCGGGGCCGTTGACGAACGCATCGAGATACCACTGATTGCCGTTGACCACGCGTATCTCCAATAGAAAGCGCGCATTGCTGTCGGGCCCTTTGGGATGTTCGGCGCCGGCCAGCAGCCGGGTTTTCGGATCACGCTCGGCGAGGTGGAACCAGCGCTGCTCGAACGTGCCGCCGTCGGGCCGGAAAATGGCCTCGAAGGTGAACGTCTCGGCGCCGGCCAGCGGGTGCTGCTCAATCCACAACGCATCGCTGACGCCGTTGAACGCTATCGCCTTCCCCATGGGCGTGTCGACAACTTTCGGATTGCCCTCCACCGTGGTGGCCACACCGCCGATCTTGTCGAGGCGGTCGAAGGTCCAGGTGATGGGTGTGGGTGCGCGCTGCGCCGACACGTTCAGGGTGCCCAAGGACAGCAGCAGGCCGGCAACGATGGCGGCCGCCGTGAGATGATGGTTGAGCATGTTGCACCTCCCGCAAGATTTTTCATTGAAAGCGAACTATACCGCCACTAGCGGGCGCCTGGTGTCAACTGCTCGTCCACCAACTCGATCCAGTGCCGCACGCGCAGTTGGCTGGCCGATTGTAAATGCGTCTGGCAGCCGATGTTGGCGGTGACGATTTCGACCGGTGCGCCGGCTTCGAGCGCGGCAATTTTGTTGGCGCGCAGGCGCTTCGACAGCGCGGGCTGCAGGATTGAATAGGTGCCCGCCGAGCCACAGCACAGGTGCGCATCGGCGACGGGTGTGAGTTCGAAGCCCAGTTGCGTGAGCAGAGTTTCCACCGTACCTTTTTTCTTCAACCCGTGTTGCAGTGTGCACGGCGCGTGAAAGGCTATGCGCCGAGGGTTGAGCGTTGAGTGTTGAGTGTTGAGTGACTTCAGTTGCGGTCGTTCGGCCGCGATAACATCACTGATGTCGCACGCGAGTTCGGACACGCGTTTGGCTTTTTCCGCGTAGGCCGCATCGCGCGCCAGCGCGTGTGCGTAGTCTTGCACCATCACACCGCAGCCGCTGGCAGTGATGACGATGCGTTCCGCGCGTTGCTCGCTGGCGTTAATGTGCGGCCACCAGGCGTCGATATTGCGCCGCATGGCAGCCAGCGCTTCATCCTGTGCATTGAGGTGAAACGCTACTGCGCCGCAGCAGCCGGCGCCAGGTGAACCCTCGGCACGCACCAACGTGATGCCCAGCCGGTCCAGCACGCGCGCGGCTGCCGCATTGGTGGCTGGCGACAGCGACGGTTGTGCGCAGCCTTCGAGCACCAACATTTTGCGTGCATGGTTGTTTTGCGGCCAGGGTTTTGCAGGCATGGCACTCGCCGGCACTTTTTGTTTTAACGCGGCGGGCAGCAGCGGGCGTGCGATTTGGCCGACTTTCAGCAGCGCGCCGAACACCGATGCATGCGGAATCACTTTGCGCAGCGCCGCGCGCTGCAAGGCGTCCGCGCTGCCGCGCCCGACTTGTTGTTCAACCACGCCGCGGCCGATATCCAGCAGCCGGCTGTAGTGCACGCCCGATGGGCAGGTGGTTTCGCACGCGCGACAGGTTAAGCAGCGATCCAGATGCAACTGCGTTTTCGCGGTGGCGGCTGTGCCTTCGAGTACTTGCTTGATCAGGTAAATGCGACCGCGCGGGCCGTCCAATTCGTCGCCGAGCAATTGATAAGTCGGGCACGTCGCCGTGCAAAAACCGCAGTGCACGCACTTGCGCAGAATGCTCTCGGCCTCTTGCCCTTCGGGAGTGTCCTTGATAAATGCAGCGAGACGAGTTTCCATGTAAGTATTTGATTTTATTGAATTTTTTATATATCGCGATAAAGACGGCCTGGATTCAATATGCCGGCGGGATCGAACGTTTGCTTGAGCCGCCGGTGCAGTTGTGCGAGTGCGGGTGTAAGCGGATGGAATGCGTTTGCTGATCGGTCGCTGCTGCGAAAGCGCGTCGCGTGCCCGCCTGCCGCTGCTGCCGCGTTGCGCACCTCATCCGCGCCGGCATCGCTGCACAGCCAGCGCAGCGCGCCGCTCCATTCGATCATCTGTGTGCCGCGAATCGCGATCGGCGGCGTGGTGGATTTTACCGCTAGGCGCCACAGGGCCGTGGTTACATCAGCGCCGGCGAAATACGGGTCGGTATGATTGCGTATGCCCTGCCAGAAGTGCAGCGCTTGCTCGGCATCGATGACGGTGCCGCCGAGTTTTTTGCGCGCGGCGGCCACCGCGCTGTGCGCGCCGGACAGGCGTATGCCGAGATTACCACCCGTCCACGCGGTTGCGGAAATGGGTAGTGGTTGCGCGGCCCATGCGTTCATCAAGCGTATCGCATCGGCTTCGTTGTGCTGCTGGTGCACGGTGATTTCAGTGACGGGCAGCGGCAGCGTTTTCAACGACACGTCGAGTATCACACCCAGCGTGCCCATAGCCCCCGCCATCAAGCGTGATACATCATAGCCCGCCACATTCTTCATTACCTGTCCGCCGAATTTGAGATCGGCGCCATTGCCGTCGAGTATGCGCACGCCCAGCAGCAGATCGCGCGCCGCACCCGCGTAGGGACGGCGCGGACCGGAGAGTCCCGCTGCGATGCAGCCGCCCAGCGTGGCCTTCGAAGTATCAGGCGCAGCCTGCGCGATGTTCCCCTCTCCCTCCGGGAGACGGGTTAGGGGTGAGGGAAAGGGGGCGCCAAAATGCGGCGGTTCAAACGCCAGCATCTGGCCTTGGTTGCGCAGTGCGGTTTCGATTTCCACCAGCGGTGTTCCCGCGCGCGCGGTGATCACTAACTCGGTAGGTTCATAATCGACGATGCCGCGATAGGCTGCGGTTGATAGCGTTTCACCGACACCCGGGTTGCCATAAAAATCCTTGGTACCACCGCCGCGTATGCGCAGCGGCGACTTTTGCGACGCGGCTGCACGTAATGTTTCCACAAGTTCTGCGACGATGGATTCCACTTAAATGCAATCCGCCGTTTGTCGCGCGATCATTTGAACGGCACTTCAATGATGGCTTTGACGGTCCACTTGTCCGTCGCGCCGTTGAGGCCTTTGCCGACGCCGAAGTTGAACGCAAACGGTTTGCGGTCCCAATCCATCACGGCGTAGAGTGTATTTTCCTGCAAGTAACTGGGCAGCGTTTTAGCGAGTTTGCCCAAGCCGGAGTAGTACTCGACGCCCAGTGCAACACCGTCAACCACATCGTGCACTGCTTTGGTCGCCACATCAAAACTCGGTCCGCCGCGACGGTAGCCCTTTGACAAATCATAGCCAAAGATCGGATTGACCGCGAGGTGCCACTCCTTCGCGCGATAGCCGGTCATGATGCGCAACTCGCTACCCAGGCGCGATGCGGAATATTTCTTGTTGACGCTCGAAAGCTCCATATTGGCGCCCGCGTACCAACCGCCGGTTTCTTCATCGCCCTTGAGCGGCAACCACTTCAGCCGCAGCTTCACCCCGGCAGCGGAAAAATTGCCGCTCGCATCGCGCACCGTGGGCAGGTAGAGCCCGGCGTCCCAATCTTTGTTGATGCCGTAAGAAAATTCCGGTGTGAAGCGCAAGCCGTGGTTAGGCGGCGAATCGCCAGCGTAGTCGGGCGTCTTGCGACCCTTGGGCGTGGTGTTGACATGCAACTCGAGTCCGAAATCACCGGGCTTGTTGATGTCGTCGGTGTAGACCTGAATTTCATCAGTAATCGCATAGGCGCTGGTTGCGCTCAACGCCAATGCGAGTGCCGTCAGAGTGGAGCGAGCCTTTTGTTTTTTTTTCACTATTCCTGCGTCTTTCAAATCGTTAGAATCTTGGAATATGTGGAAACTTTTCTGCGCCCGCGTGCACATGCATGCGGCCCATTTCCGCGCAGCGGTGCAGCGTCGGCACCGCCTTGCCCGGGTTGAGCAGGCCGTGCTCGTCGAACGCCGCTTTGACGCCGTGGAAAGCCGTGAGCTCGAG
>JAYUAH010000125.1:0-2407 GCA_043741415.1 Betaproteobacteria bacterium | reverse complement strand
CTTTGATTGAACCCGCGCGCGCCATTTGAATGATGGTAGCCACATTGCCCAGCGATTCGTCGCCGTTCAACGGAATAGGCGAGATGCGTGCGAGTTCTGCCATGCCGTCAAAATCGTCATCGCGCAGCGGCTGCTCCAAAAACAGTAAATCCGCCTCGCGCGTGCGCTCGACAAAAATGCGTGCGTTGCGAAAATCCATGCCCATGTTGGCATCGGCGCACAACACCACATCGCGACCGATGGCTTTGCGTATCGCCACCGCGGCATCGGCTTCGTCGAACGGGTTTTTGATGCCGACTTTGAGTTTAAAGAACTTATAGCCTTCCTTAATTTTTTTGTGCGTCTCGGCGATGTCGTCTTCGATTTTTGGATTGCCCAGCAGATACATCGCGGTAATTGAATCACGCAGCGCGCCGCCGTACATATCCGACAGCGACACATTGAGATAACGGCCCACCAGATCGGCAATCGCCGCATCCACCGCGCACTTCGGTCCACCGTTGTGATGCAGCGCGTGCGCGCAAAGGTGCGCGAGCTCGGCGCGCCGGAGGGCATCTTTGCCCACCACCAGCGGCGCGAGATGTTCATTCACCGCGGCCACCATACCGGGCAGCACATCGCCGGTCATGGTTGGCGCCACCGACGCTTCGCCCCAACCGACCAAGCCGTTGACCGCTTCGACGCGCACCAGCAGGTTGTATGAAATCTCCAGCCGCACGCCCGCCATGATCACTGGCTTTTTGAGTGGTATCGCAATGGGAATGGCGTCGACGCGTTTGATGAGTAGCGGTTTGGTTTCGGTGCGTAGGCCAGCTACGGATTGCGGGGCGGTATCAGGGGCCATGTATCTCTCGTTAGATCTACTAAAGGGCAACGTCAAAAAAGCTTCCCTCACCCCTGCCCCTCTCCCGGAGGGAGAGGGGTTCTTAAAATCTCATGCCGTGCTTAGTTGGCAAGGTGCAGCGCTTTGCTTCCCTCTCCCTCCGGGAGAGGGATCGAGGGTGAGGGAAAAGGAAGCGTCGCGAATTATAACTTGCCGAGCACAGGCAAAGGCTGCAAATCCCCAACCGCCACCAACGGCAACACCACATGCGATGCGCGCGCGCGATCCACATACACGGTATTGGTGGCGATGCGCCGCGTACGCGCGCGGCCTTCTGCTTCGCCAGTGTTCCAATTGAGGTCGTAGCGCGGGAAATTGCTCGATGAAATATCGAGGCGCAGGCGATGGCCGGCCTTGAACAGATTGCACGTTGCAAACGGCTCGATGGTGATTTCGTACACTGTGCCCGGCGTCATCATCTCGGGTTTTTCCCATGAATTGCGATAGCGGCAGCGCAGTATGCCGTCGCACAAATTCATGGCGTAACCGCGCGGATAATCCTCGCTGGGCGGATACACGTCGATCAGCTTGGCGGTGAAATCGGTGTCGATGCAATTGGACGACACGTGTAATTTAATGGTGATCGGCCCGGCCACCGCCACGTCCTGCGTGAGTGGCGGGGTTTCGAACACCAGCACATCGGCGCGCGCCGCGAGCGGCATGCCGGGATTTTTACAGCCGAAAAAATTCTCGTGCTCACGCTGATCAAATGCGCCGCCTACGAATACCGGCTGGCCCGAGGTGAGCGGCCCGCCGATGGTGGGCACGGGGTTGGAGGGATCGTAGTCATACGCAATCGGTGCGGCATTTTCTGCCGGCGCTTCACTCGACAACGTGCCGTTCGCATGCAAATAATACGGCGTGAACTTAACCGCCGGCAGCGGCCAATCATCGCCGACAATCCAGCGCCCGCCGTGCTGCATACGCCCGACTTTGTTTTTGCGACCGCTGCCACCACCCATCAGGAACAGACGCACCGCCGGCTCTAACGCCACGCCGTTGGCCACGCCGCGCACCCAGTGATCGAACCAGCGCTGGCGCAATTCAACCCAGTTCTCAGCCAAATTGCCGTCGATAGTGGAGGCCTCGCCAAAATCTACATCGCCCGACCATGACTTCGAGCGATCGCCATGTGTCCACGGCCCCATGATCAGCCGCACCGGGCCGCGCTTGCGTTTTTTGAGCGCTACGTAATTGTCAGTCGCGGTGCGTATGTAAGCGTCATACCAGCTCGACATATGGATCTGCGGCACGTCGGCGTATTGATCGTACCAGCCTTCGGTGTAAATGCCGAGCTGCTTCCAATAGTCGCTGAATGCGCCGTGCGTCCATTACTCGAACAAATAATCTTCGTACTCCGGCGCCCAGCGCACCGGTGACTGGCCGGGCTGCCACGGCATGCGCTTAAACCACTCGATCAGGTCCTCGGCGGCCAGCGCCTCGCGTACACGCACATCACTCTGTGCGAGCGTGCCTTCCTTGGCTTGGTTGAAAGCCCAAGTCACCTGTTTCATTTCAAACGCA
>JAYUAH010000124.1:0-2409 GCA_043741415.1 Betaproteobacteria bacterium | reverse complement strand
GGAAACGGCAAGCCGGCTGTTTGCTATTGATGCGGCGCTCGATTCTGGCGAACTGCGCCGCAGGTATCCCGATCGCACCCGCTATGCCATCGTGCGTGGGCGTGTGCGCGTATACGCAGGCCACGACACTGGCGCTGCCGCCAAACCCGCACAACTAATCGGCGATCTGACCGAAATAATCAACGACCGCATTAGCGTGCCACCCGAATTTCGGAAACAATTCGATGCACTCCCGCGCATATCGACCTCAGGAGAAGTAAATGCATCGGCCTTTGAGGTCACACTCGCTTTCGGCAAGCGCTTCGAACCGTGGATTACCGCTGCTTCCAGCGCCAAAAAATAACGCGGATAGACAGCACGTAGGTTGTTCTGAGCCTGCGAAGCCCAACACCAGCCGCGTTCGATAGCCCGCGCCATCAAGGTTTTGCTCTCCGCACTTGATCGTTTCGAATAACCGTATATAATCGAAACACCAACGTCGAACAAAAGCCCGCCATGAATTCTACTTCTACGCTACCGCCGCGCGCCAAACGCTCACCTGCCCTGCGCGGCGCTTGCGAGAAATCCGCACGCGCCGTGGTATCTGCGATCCAGCGCACAACTCGGAAAGGAACGTCTGCCGACACCTTGACCAGCTTCGTCGATTCATTAACGGGTGTTATCGAGCAGACCGCGGCATTACTCCTCGCCGGCAAACACGTCCGCGTGATCGAAGACAATGAAGCCATGACTACTCAGGAGGCGGCCGATTTGCTCAACGTGTCGCGCCCGCATTTGGTCAAGCTGCTCGAAACAGGGCAAATCCCGCAACTGCCCAAGGCCGGGCGGCATCGCCGCGTGGCACGGCCTGATGTGCTCAAGTTCAAGCGCAAACAAGATACCAAGCGAGAATCTGCTTTGAAGGCACTCAGCGCGCTTTCACAACGGCACAAACTCGGCTATTGAACGTGCCGCCAGTTGTCGTGCTTGATGCCTGCGTGCTTTATCCGGCAGCGCAGCGCGATCTTTTCATGTGGCTGGCGGCGGGCGGGGCCGTGCACGCGCACTGGACGAATGAAATTCACGACGAGTGGATGCGCAATGTCGAACGGGATTTCAAGGTGGCGCGCCCGATTCTCGAGCGCGTGCGCCAATTGATGAACCAGGCGGCAGGCGATGCGTTGATCCATCACTATCGCAAGCACGAACGATTGTTTCCGAATACCGATGCGAAGGATCGTCACGTGGCCGCTGCCGCAGTCACTGCGCGTCTGCGATCCAGGGTAAACACGGTTACGATTGTCACCTGGAACATCAAGGATTTCGACCATCAAGAACTCGCAATGGCGGGCCTCGTAGCCGAAAATCCCGACACGTTTTATGCCGCTTGCTCGCCGACGCGCCGGAAGACGTTGTCGCCGCATTCCGTCGAATGCGCGACAATCTGCGCAACCCGGCAAAAACCGCGAGCGAGTGCGCCGACACGCTTGCGGCACAAGGTTTGAAGCGATTCGCGAGATTGATGGCAGCAAGAGTCAGGTGATCTTGTTGCTTGAGTTCAATCCTGTATCACCGCAAAAGTCCAAACCGATCCTCCCCGCTGAATATTCTCAGCCCGCAACCGCACCGAAGTACCCCCCCGCAATCCCCGACATCACCGACACATACTGCCGCCCCTTGTGCGTGTAAGTAATCGGCGGCGCGTTGACCGCCGAACCGGTTTGAAATTTCCACAGCACTTTGCCGTCGTCTTCGTCCATGGCAATGAATTCGCCGTTTTGTTTGCCGGTGAACAACAATCCGCCTGCCGTCGATAATGTGCCGGCCCACATGCCGATGTCGGCTTCATGCAGCGGCACTTGCCATTTGGGTTTGCCGGTCAGCGGATCCATCGCGTTGTAATAACCAAACGGCGCGCCGGCGGACAGCGGCACCCGGCCAGCTTCGGCGCCGGTACAACGCTGGCCCGGTTTGTAGTTGAGCAGCTTGGGGGTGTATTGAATGGTCATGCCCTCGTCGAGCCGCGTGAAATACAACAAACCGGTGCGCGGGTTGAAGGTCATCGGCGGCCAGTTTTTGCCGCCTGTGGTGCGCGGCCACAGATCCATCTTTTCACCGGCACGCAGGCGTTTGGCGGCATCAGCCATCACCGGGCGCCCTGTAGTGAGAACAACGCGCTCGGCCCAATTCACTTTCACAAACGCATTGGCCGCGATGACTTTGCCGTTGCTGCGATCCAGCACATACAAAAAGCCGTTGCGATCGGCGTGCATCAGCACCTTGCGCATCGTGCCGTCGATGCGAATATCGGCAAGCACGTTTTCGTTGATGCCGTCGCCGGAGCCAATGCAAGCGCGAATCTGTACTCGCTCTTGCAGACCTGCAAGGTGAACCGAATTGAGCCCCATCGGTATCTCGCAGCTTTGTTCA
>JAYUAH010000123.1:0-2416 GCA_043741415.1 Betaproteobacteria bacterium | reverse complement strand
CCGCGCGCGCGTTTTGCGGCAGATAATCCATGCGCGCCGAAATCACGCGCAGCGTGCCAGGCACCAACGCCGACGGACGGCTGCGGGCGGTGCCGTGGCGTGCCATATAATCCATGTCGCCGTGCCAACCCTTTTTAAGCCATGCCAGCAGACGCGGTTCCGCCGCCAACAGATCGCAATCGGCGATGCCGGTCTGCTGAAACCCCAGCTCGCGAGACCATTGTTTGATGTCGCGGGCTAGCGCTGTCAGATCAATTTCTCTTGAATGCTGCATATGACCGAGTATATGACCAAGATTCGCCGCACACTTGCCGACGCGACGGACACGCTCGCGCTGGGCCGCGCACTCGCCGCCGGTATCACACCCGGTCTGGTGATTTATCTGGTCGGCGAGTTGGGCGCGGGCAAGACCACCTTGGCACGCGGCTTGCTGCGCGGGCTGGGCTACGCGGGCAAGGTTAAAAGCCCGACCTTTACCCTGGTTGAAGTTTATGAAGTTTCTAGGTTATACTTGTATCACTTTGATTTTTATAGGTTCCGCAGTAACAAAAGCGACTCACAAGAACTCGGGGAAGCCGGCTTTCGGGAGTATTTCAACCCCCAGTCGGTGTGTCTTGTGGAGTGGCCGGAGCAAGCGGTGGGTTTGCCCGCAGCGGATTTGCGGATCGTGTTGGCAGTAGCGGGTTCGGGGAGAAACGTGTCGATCTTCGCTGACTCGGAGGCGGGTGCATGGTGCTTAAAAAGGCTACAAACGCAGCAAGCTTAGTAATCCCCAAAAGCGCCATGCCGCTGGCATGGCGGCTTATGCGCAACGCCCTCACCCGTGGTTTGCTGTTGTCGCTGTTGTCGCTGTTGGCGTTTGCGAGCATCAGTCACGCCGCAGCGCCGCCAGCCGAAATCCAAATTGCCGCGGTGCGCGTGTGGCCGGCCGCCGAATATACGCGTGTCACGCTCGAATCGCCGCAGCCGATACGCTATCAGGTGCTGAGTCTAAAAAATCCAGAGCGCCTGGTGGTTGATCTTGAAAACGTTGCGTTCAACACCACACTGACGGGCCTGCCGGAAAAAATCGGCGCTGGCGATCCGTACATCAATACCGTGCGCGTGGGGCAATTCAAGCCCGGCGTGGTGCGGCTGGTGTTCGATCTGAAATCGGAGGTGAAGCCGCAGGTGTTCGCGCTGGCACCGGTGGCGGGCTACGGCCATCGCCTGGCGCTCGACATTTATCCGCTGGAGCCGCCTGATCCGCTGATGGCGCTGCTGGATAATCGCGAGCGTCCACCGAGCCCGCCGGCCGCGCCGGAAGTCGCTACCGCGCCCGCCCCGGACGCTCGTGCAACACCCGACAAACCCGCCGCGCGCGCGCTCGAGAAAAACGCGCGCGCCCCCGCGCTGCGGCCGCAGCGCATGATCACCATCGCCATTGATGCCGGACACGGCGGCGAAGACCCCGGCGCGCGCGGTGCGCTGGGCACGTGGGAAAAAATCGTCACGCTGGCGATCTCACGCAAGTTGAAAGAACGCATCGACCAGGAGCCGAATATGCGCGCCATCATGATGCGCGACGGCGACTATTTCATGTCGCTCGGCGCACGCGTGGTGAAAGCGCGTCGCGCCAACGTGGATTTGTTTGTGTCGGTGCACGCCGACGCCTTTACCAGTCCCGATGCGAACGGCTCATCGGTGTTCGCGCTGTCGGAAAGTGGTGCTACCTCGGCGGCGGCGAACTGGCTCGCGCGCAAGGAAAACGAAGCCGACTTGATTGGCGGCGTAAATCTCGATGTGCCCGACCGCTACCTAAAACAAACGCTACTTGATCTGTCGCAAACCGCCACCATCAACGACAGCCTGAAGCTCGCCAAAGCGGTACTCGGTGAAGTCGGCAGCATCAACAAGCTGCACAAGAACAACGTCGAACAAGCGGGATTCGCCGTGTTGAAATCGCCGGATATTCCATCTATTTTGGTGGAGACCGCGTTCATCACCAATCCCAATGAAGAACGCCGGCTTAACGATGAAGCGTATCAAGCGAAAATGGCCCACGCGATTTTCGCCGGCATCAAGCGCTACTTTGCCGCCAACCCGCCGCTGGCGCGTGAAATGATCGTTAAAAAATAATCAATAAAATCAAATACTTACGATATATCGTCACTATCAAGTTTCGCCGGTTTTTGATGTTGTTAAAATGGCCCGCATCGTCATCATGACCAGGCCCTCCGCGAAATCCCCGTTGCGTTTGCTTGCAGTTGCAGCGCTGCTTGCCGTAGGCGCATGCGCCACCACCGCCGAGCCACCCGTTGAAATTGCGTTGCCCTACGTTAAGCTGTTTTCAGAAAACGAGCCTGGCGATGCACTGCCCGCGGGATGGCGAAAGTGGACCCTGTCGCGCTTCAAGAAATCCACCGAATACAAGTTG
>JAYUAH010000122.1:0-2417 GCA_043741415.1 Betaproteobacteria bacterium | reverse complement strand
GCGCGACCGCCCAGTCGATGACTTCGGTGATGGCGGCACCCACGTCTTCGCACAACTGAATCATGCGTTCGAACGCGGCTTGCGTCTGCGCGGCGGCCCAATCGAGAATCTCGGTCACGCTCTTTTTCACAAAACGTATTGCCAGCACGGCTTCGCGCCACAGCGCAGAGGCCAGCGCTTCGCCTCGATCGAGCAGCCAGCCGAGGATATCGCCCACCGGCCCCAACGCCTGCAGGACCGCGTTGATGATTTTGCGGAACGCAAAGTAAGTGGCCTTGGCCACCGATTCGAGAATATCGATCACCTTCGCACCGACCGCCAACGCTGCGTCGATCAAACGCGCTGCGGTCTTGTAGGTAAACGCTACCATCTGCTTAGTAAATTCAAGAATAGTCTTGCCCAGCTCGAACGCCGCCTTCACCACCGCTTTGAGCAGATTCATGGCGAGGCTCAGCGTTTCTTTGAGCAGCGTGATCAGCGCCTTGCCGAGCGCAAAGAAGGCTTGCACCACCTTCTTGATCGCCGCCACGGCGTGGGTGGCGATGGTCTTGATGATGTCCACCAAAAACTTGCCCGCTTCCAGCAGACCGGCGAGCACCTTTTTCGCCAGATCCGCCGCGGCATTCACGATGAACTTGGTGAACTCCACCAGCGCCTGACCCGCCTTGACAGCGGCCTTGACGATTTCCTTGATCAGGTTCACGCCGGCATTGACGGCTGCCGTAATGATGTCGGCGAAAGCGCGGCCGATTTGCAGCAGGGCTGCGACGACCGCATCGAGCAACGACAGCGGCCGTGTCACCAAGGTGACCAGAATCTCCCCCACCGCCTTGCCCAATTCGATTAGCGCCTGCACAAAACCGCGCACCAGCGTGGCACCGAAATTAATCGCCTGCTCCAGAATATTGCCGATGCTCTTGCCGATAGCCAACAGCGCTTCGGCGCCGCGCTTGATGACGTCGAAGGTCTTGTTGGCCAAGTACGACAACAACTCCCCGAGCTGGCGGCCGAGTTGGTCGATGGCGCGGAGCACCGTGGTCAACGCATCCTTGGCCAGATTGAAGGCGGCGTCGAGCACGTTGAACAATCCTTGTCCGATGGCGTCAAGGCCGGCGACAATTTTTTTCACGAGTTCGTAGCCGGTTTCAAGTGCCGCGTTCAGCAGATCAAGAACGGATTTCTTCGCGATGTCGATCAACGACTTGAGCAGATTCGCTACGTCGTTAGCCACCCAGTTAGCGATATCGGCAAGCGCTTTTCCGAGCGACTTGACGGCGCCCACCACCGCATCGACGATAGAGGTAATCGCATGGGCGATCTCATCGGCCACGTCTTCGAAAAAATCAACCACAGCGGCATCGGTATCCGGCGGCGCCGGCGGCTGGCCTTTCTGCAGGCGAGTCATTTGCGCACCGGCATCGCGCAAATAGAACAACACGTCGCGCAGCGCGTGTTTGTCGACGCTTTTGTCTTCTTTCAGCACCAGATCGCGCATTAGCGTGCGACCCTGCCCGCGCGGCAACTGACCGATGGCGTGCACCACGCCGCGCGCCTGGCCCGCATGGCGGTAACCCAAGATTAAGGTGCGGCGCTCGGCAACACTCATGCTTGCTGCCTGCTGAAACAACTCGCGATGATGCAACGGATCAGCCACCGACTCCGCATACGCCTGCGCCAAGCGCGACGCACCGCCGCGGCTGCGCTTGTAAACAGCGCGAAAGGTCGGCGCCAGATCCACTGCGTGATACGACGCATCGCGTACCGCGCTGCATAACGCAGCGCGGTTCTGTAGTGACACGCCGTCGACCGCCTGCAGCAATCCGTTCGTGCCCAGCGCGAACGCGTGCTTTTGCGTGGTGCGCGGCGCGACGCGCATACGTTTGATGTGGCCCCCGGCTCGTGTTGACTTCAGGGTGCCGGAACGCGCTTGCTTCACAGCCTTGGCTGCGCGTTTAGCAGTTGCAGTGGAACGCGCTTTGCTTTTGGAACCCGCTTTGCTTTTGGGAGACGTACGACGGACCGCAGATTTGACCATGGTGTGCCCCTCGGAGAGAATCGAAGTTGAATAGCATCACACAGGAGTTCCAAGCACGCAGACCTTCCGTGTGGTCCCGAACCTGATCGAACTTACGCCGAACTTTACAATTGCAGTATAGACCAAAAGTCCTAGCCGAAGGGCTAGTCCGCTGCGTTTCGTGTCAGGAATACGGCAGCACGCTATCGTGTACTGCAGACCACCACTAAGCCGACGGCGCCACCCAAATTCCTTCATCGTCGAACGCCAATTGGTGCGGCGCTCGTTTGCAGGGTAGTTACCCGTGGCGCAATGTATCGAGCAGCGGTTGTCCCAGATCACCACATCGCCGCGCTGCCATTGATGGCGGCAATCGCCATTCTCGCTCACTGTGCGCTGCACG
>JAYUAH010000121.1:0-2420 GCA_043741415.1 Betaproteobacteria bacterium | reverse complement strand
CCACTTCATGCAACAACGTATGCTTTTTCAACGCCGCCTCATCGACTACTATACCCAAACCCGGCCCCGTCGGTACGTTGACATGACCGTCTTTCACCACAAAATCCGTCATCGGGACAATGGGATCAGGGCCGATGGTATTCAGCCCGAACACAAATTCGGCTGCACCCATCATGCGCCTTACGGGTGTGCTGGCGTAGAAATGCGCACCGGCCGCCGCCTCGAGCTGGCATTGCACCGCCAGGCCGCCACAATTCAACTGGATGTTGGCCGCTTGCGCCACGGCAGCAATTCTCCTGGCCGCAGTGAGCCCGCCAATTTTGTACAGCTTGATACAAAACGCATCGGCCGCGCGCGCTTCAGCAATGGCGTAGGCATCCTGCAGCGTAAATAGCGCTTCGTCGGCCATCACAGGGATGCCCATGGCCTGTCGACGAATCTCGGCCATGCCCGCAAGATCGCGGCGCTCGATCGGCTGCTCAATATACCCCAAATCGAATTCGCGCAGCGCGTGCACGGCGCTTAAGGCATCGGCTATGCACCAGCCGGTGTTCGGATCAACGCCGATCACCACATCGTCGCCCACCGCCTTGCGCACGGCCTCAAAATGTTTCACATCCTGCCGCCAGCCGCGACGATCAGCGGCCTTGATGCACAACACCTTGATGCCGAACTCATCGACCGCCCGCGTGGCTTCATTGACGATGGTTTGCACGTCGTTGGCGAGACTCACCGACCATTCCAGCGGTATGCGCGGCTGACACGCGCCACCGATCAGTTGATGCACCGGCACGTTGAGTGCCTTGCCCATCGCATCATGGAGCGCGATATCGAGTGCGGCGCGCGCGCACGGGTTGCCGGCGAGCCGCAAATCAAACATCTCGTTGGCGGACTCGATATCGAATATCGATTTGCCAATTAAATTCTTGCCGTAAATTTCCTTGATCGAAGCCACCATACCTTGCGTGGTGTCAGCGAGAAAATGTCCCGGTGTGATCGGGCGTATTTGCCCGTACCCTACCACGCCCTCCGCGAACACTTTCACCAGCACCGGCTTGCCGAGGATTTGGTTCGCCGGGCCGGTATCGTACGAGCCGCTGGAGAAAATGCGCTGCACGCGCACCGGCAGTTCGGTGACGAAAATCTCGATGCGCTCTATTTTCATAAGTATTTGATTTTAAACGGTTTTTTATAGATCAATTTTCTTAGTCACCGGATTCACATAGCCACCCCACAGCACCATCGCGCGATTACGATCAGGATCAGCACACACCACGATGTTAATGACATCGGGATTCGGCAGCACGCGCACCAACTCATCCGGCTCAACCAGATATTCTTTCGGCGACAACCCGCGTTCAAGCATATCAGGAATTTTGAACGCTTCGGAGTGGCCATAGTTGATTAGAAATTCCAGTTCCCGATACGTCACGCGCGCGTGTTCGTAAACATACTCACGAATTTTCTGCTTGGTGCAGCCCGCACGCGCCAGCGCCTTGGCGATGGGCGGCGCGAGCAGCAAGGTCATCATGTTTCTGAACCCGTTATCGCCGAATCAGCACCGGCATCAGCGCGGGACGGCAGCCCGCCCCGCGTTCGCGGCGATGTTGCGCGGCGTCGCCGCGAGATTCGCCTGCGCGAGTATGGCGATTGGCTCATCCAGCGCGCGTTTCGTGTGTTTTAAAAACGCTTCAACGCGTTCGCGTGTCGGCGGAATAATCGGCCGTTCGTCCGACCACGTTTGCGCTTTGAAGTAATCATTGATTTCGTCGAAGCTGCCGTCGAACACAATGTCATCGGCAGGCTTGTTGGCACTCGCCGCATCTGCGACTCCTCCCGAGCGGGGCTTGGTCAGGTAATCAACGATCTGCTGAAACAGCACATCCTCAACATTCTTCTCGATCAGCGCTTCCGCATGCACACCGACCGCGCCGGGGTATTCAGCGACTCTCAGATCGTGAATGCCTTCGGACTTGCCAATGGCCTTGGCTATCGCGGTAAACCCCGTGGTGTTGACCACCACGCTGGGTATGCCCACCTGCTCTACTGCTGCCGCCGGCCTCACCGAGGACGGAGTGCAGGTGCCTCACCCGCCGTTACCGGTGATGATGGCGTCGATCTGCCATTCCTTGGCGAGTGCTGCGATGTCCTTGACGGTTTTTTTCTGCGATGCCGGATCGCCGCCCACATAAACAATCGGGAACTGGTCGTAGGGAATGATCTTGATGCCCGGATAATTTTCTTTAAACAAGCGGCGGTAGGTCTGGAACATAAACTCGTCCTTGAAATGGTTGTTGTAGACCTCGCCGATGGTTTTGCCGTCGAGCGTATCGAGGTGGCGGCTGGCACCTTGGCTCGTACGCTGTTGCACGCCTTCGGGGCTGAGTACGCCCATTTTTTCGTTCATGAAATTTCCCTTG
>JAYUAH010000120.1:0-2423 GCA_043741415.1 Betaproteobacteria bacterium | reverse complement strand
GGAACGAAGACAAAACCGTGCGCGTGTTTACACCGTTTGCCGGACGTGTCGAACGCATCCTGGCGCAGCCCGGCCAGAGCGTAGCCAAAGGGCAAGCGCTGGCGGTGATTGCCTCACCAGACTTTGGTCAGGCACAGGCGGATAGCCGGCGCGCGGAAGGCGATTATGCGCTGTCCGAAAAAAATCTTGCTCGGGTGCGCGAGCTGGAGCAAAACGGCGTGGCCGCGCGCAAAGATTTGCAATCCGCCGAGGCTGATCAAACGCGTGCCGCCACCGAACTGGAGCGCGCACGGCGGCGCGTGGCTCTCTACGGCGGCGCGGGGCGCGGCATAGACCAATCCTACACACTGACCAGCCCGATCGCGGGCGTCATTGTCGAGAAAAGCATCAACCCGGGGCAAGAACTGCGGCCCGATCAGGCCACCTCCAACGCGCCACCGCTATTTGTAATCACCGACCCCGCGGCGCTGTGGATACAACTGGATGCCTCGGAGAAGCATCTGCCCCAACTCGCCCGCGGCAAGGTAGTGGCCATACACACACCGGCATACGCCGAGGAATCCTTTTCCGCCAAGGTGGATACCGTGGCCGACTTTCTGGACCCGGTCACGCGCACCATCAAGGTACGTGCTGTGCTGAATAACGCCAATCGCAGACTGAAAAGCGAAATGTTCGTCACCGCCGTGGTGGACTTCGACGGCGCCAAGGAACTGCTGGTACCGTCAAAGTCGATGTATTTCCAGGGCGAAAAGAATTACCTGTTCATCGATGAAGGCAACGGCAAATTCACGCGCCGCGCGGTGAAAGCGGGCGACGTGCGCGACAACCGGACAGAAATCCTCGAAGGCCTGCGCGAAGGCGAAATGGTCGTCACCGAGGGCGCGTTGATGCTACAGCAGGTATTGAAGCCGCGCCGTGTGCAAAAGTAAGCGCGGGACATCTCCATGAAGCGCCTGATCTCGTTCGCCCTGCACCAGCCGCTGTTCATTGTCCTCGGCGTGATTCTGTTCGTCGGCGGCGGCATTATCGCCTTCAAGAACCTGCCGGTGGAAGCACTGCCCGACGTCACCGACACGCAGGTGCAGGTGATCACGCTGTTCCAGGGGCGCGCTGCCGAGGAAGTCGAAAAGCAGGTCACCTACCCGATTGAAATCGCGCTGGCCGGCATGCCGAACATGATTCGCATGTTTTCGCATACGCAGTTCGGGCTGTCGTTCATTATTCTCACCTTCGACGACAAGGCCAACCCGTACTTCGCACGTCAGCAGGTGTTGGAGCGTCTGCGCGACGCGGATTTGCCCAAGGGTGCGCAGCCACAGTTAGCGCCCCTGTCCACCGCCGTGGGCGAAATTTACCGCTATCGTATCAAGGGTGCCAATTACAACGCACGCGACCTGCGCACCATTCAGGATTGGACCATTGCGCGTCAGTTGAAGCAGGTGCCCGGTGTCGCGGACATCGTGAGTTTCGGCGGCTTCATCAAGCAGTATGAAGTCAACCCCGATCTGGCGAAACTCAAGTATTACAAGATCAGCCTGCAACAATTGTTTTCCGCTTTGGAGCGCGGCAGTTCCAACGCGGGCGGCGGTTACGTGGAGCAAGGGCGGCAGCAGATTCTAATACGCGGCATTGGTCTGTTGCGCTCGGCGGATGAACTGTTGGACGTGGTGGTGGCCGAACGCAACGGCGTGCCGGTGCTGGTGCGCCATGTGGCCGAGTTGCGCGTCGGCTCGGTACCGCGGCAGGGCGTGATTGGTCAGGACGACGACCCGGATATCGCCACCGGCGTGGTGTTAATGCGCAAGGGCGAGAATCCCGCCGATGTGCTCGCGGGCATACGCGGGCGTGTAGATCAACTGAACAAAAAGGGCCTGCCCAAAGGCGTGCAGATTATTCCGTACTACGACCGCACCTGGCTACTCGACAAGACGTTGAAGACGGTGTTTACCAATCTGGTTGAAGGCGCGCTGCTGGTTACTTTAGTGCTGCTGCTGTTTCTGGGCAATCTGCGCGCGGCGATGATTGTGGCGGTGATCATTCCGCTGTCGCTGCTGGGTACGTTTTTGGGGCTCACCTGGCTCGGCATACCGGCGAATTTGCTATCGCTGGGCGCGATGGACTTCGGCATCATCGTTGATGGCGCGGTGATCGTGCTCGAGAACGTATTCAGGCGATTATCCGAACACAGTGGCAAGGAGATGACGCCACGCGAACGCGCGAATGAAATCCTGGATGCCGCCGTAGAAGTGGGGCGTCCCACGCTGTTTTCCATGCTGATCATCATCGCCGCGCACATCCCGATATTCACCTTGCAACGGCACGAGGGCCGTATTTTTGCACCGATGGCCTATTCGGTAACATCTGCGTTGATATGCTCGCTGATATTTTCACTCACGCTGGTGCCGCTGCTGTGCCATGTGATG
>JAYUAH010000119.1:0-2426 GCA_043741415.1 Betaproteobacteria bacterium | reverse complement strand
TTGTTCACCCGCCGCATCGTCGGCTGGTCAATGGCCTCGCACATGACAAGCCAGCTCGTGCTGGCGGCACTGGACATGGCCTATGCCAAGCGGCATCCAGCCCGTGGTCTGATCTTCCACTCGGATCGCGGCAGCCAATACGCGAGCCGGGATGCGCGCGCTTGGTTGAATCAGCGCGGCATGCCGGCAGCGCACGCGGCGTGCGATGCTATGATCGAGCATTGAATTTCAATGGTGGAGAAAGATTTTGAAGCTGAGGACTACGCTTGTGCCGGCGGTTGCGTCTATGGTGTGGGCGTGCGTGCAGGGCGCACAGGCCCAAGGTTTTCCGTCGCGCTCGGCGCGTATCGTGGTCGGCTTCGCGACCGGCGGCGCCACCGACGTCACCGCACGGTTGCTCGCGCTGGAACTGACCAGGATGTGGAGCCAACAAGTCGTCGTCGACAACCGCCCCGGCGCCAGCGGCATGATCGGTGCTGAACTCGTCGCCAAAGCCCCACCCGACGGCTACACTCTGCTGGTATCGCCGCAGACGAGTATTGTGGTGGCACCGCTGTTGATCAAAAAAGTCGCCTATGATTCGGTGAAGGATTTCGCCACGGTGGCGGTGGTCGGCTCCACGCCGCAGTTGCTCGCGATACACCCGTCACTGCCGCCGAAAAATTTTCGCGAGTTTGCGGCGTTCGTGAAAACGAATGAACACAGCTTGTCGTTCGGCTCCGGCGGCATCGGCTCCACACCTCACATGGCGGGCGAACTGCTCAACGCGTCGCTCGGCGTGCACGTCACCCACGTGCCGTACAAGGGCGAAAACCCCGGCGTCACCGATCTCTTGGGTGGGCAAATTCCCTATATGTTCGTGAATTTCCCGGTCGCAATATCCCATGTGCATGCCGGCAAACTGCGCGCACTGGCCATCACCAGCCCGCAGCGTTCGCAACTCGCGCCGCAGTTTCCGACGGTGGCCGAGTCGGGCATACCCGGTTTCGACACCGCGACGTGGAACGGTCTGTACCTGCCCGCCGCCACGCCGCGCGAGGTGATTACGCGCATTCACAGCGACGTGACCAAAGTGCTGGGCGCGCCCGAGGTGAAAGAGCGCATGCTCAAACAAGGCATCGATCAGAGCACACTGAACACACCGGAGAAGCACTTGGCCTACGTCAAAGCCGAGTTCGCGCGCTGGGGCAAGGTCATCAAGGACGCCGGCATAAAATCAGAATAATTGTTTAAAAACAAATACTTACGAAATGACTGCTATTTGCATACTGCCTGACCTGCTGATCAACCAGATCGCCGCCGGCGAAGTCGTGGAACGGCCCGCCTCCGCACTCAAAGAGTTGCTCGAGAACAGTCTCGATGCGCACGCCACCAACATCACCGTGCAACTGGCCGGCGGCGGCACGCAACTATTAAAAGTCAGCGACGATGGCGCCGGCATCGCACGCGACGAACTGGCGCTGGCGCTGGCGCGTCACGCCACCAGCAAAATCGCCTCGCTCGACGATCTGGAGCGCGTGGGCAGCCTCGGCTTTCGCGGTGAAGCGCTGGCGAGCATCGCCGCCGTTTCACGATTGACGCTATCGAGCAGGCGCGCGAATGAAAAACACGCGTGGTCGGTCAACGCGGAAGGCCCGCAGTTGTCCGCGCCGGAGCCCGCGGCGCTTGCATCCGGCACATCCATTGAAGTGCGCGACCTCTACTTCAACACCCCCGCACGGCGCAAATTCCTCAAAACCGAAGCCACCGAATACGCGCACTGCGAAGAAGCGTTTCGCCGCATCGCTCTCTCACGCGAGAGCGCCGGCTTCACCCTGCAGCACAACGGCCGCGTGCAATGGCATCTCAAACCACAAACGCAGGACGAACGCATACTCGCATTGCAAGGCGATGACTTCAAAGACAGCGCCATCGTAATCAACGAAGACACCGCGGGCCTCAAGCTGCATGGCCGCATCAGCGCGCCAAGCGCCGCGCGTTCCAGCCGTGACGCGCAGTATTTTTACGTCAATGGCCGCTTCGTGCGCGACAAACTGCTGGCGCATGCGGTGCGGCAGGCGTATCAGGATGTGCTGCACCACGAGCGTCATCCCGCCTTCGTGTTATTTCTGCAACTCGATCCGGCGCTGGTGGATGTGAATGTGCATCCCGCCAAAACCGAAGTGCGGTTTCGCGATGGCCGCGCGGTGCATCAGTATGTGTTTCATGCGTTGTCCAAAGCGCTGTCGGGCACGGCGGGCGATGCCGCTTTGCAAACGCAGACAGCAGAATTTGCCACCGCATTTTCCGGCGTGGCCCAGCGCGCGCCGCACTACTCGAGTAACACCGGCAGCGCCGGCGGCTCGCCGTTCTATCGCACACAAAGCGCCATGCCGCTGGTCGCGCGTGACAGCGAGGGGTTTTACCAAACGCTGTTCGGCAATAAC
>JAYUAH010000118.1:0-2438 GCA_043741415.1 Betaproteobacteria bacterium | reverse complement strand
AGGCACTGCTGATAGCCGATTTGGTTCAGCATGAGCTTGCGGAAACGGCGGAAAAGCTCAATGAGCAACTGCGTGCTGAAATCGTCGAGCGCAAACTGGCGGAAAATGCGTTGCGTCAGAGCGAGGAACGCTATCGCACCTTGTTCGACCTGGATCCCATCGCGATTTATGCTTGTGATATCTCCGGCTTGATCCGGGAGTGCAACCGCACCGCTGTGGAATTGTGGGGCCACCAACCGAAGCCGGGGGATACTCACGACGTTTTCTGCCGCTCGTTAAGACTGCACAGTCCCGACGGCACTTTCATACCCCACGAGTTATGTCCGATGGCAGATATGCTGTCCGGTAAACTGTCGGAGGTGCGCGACAGGGAAGTTCACATCGAGCGTCCCGACGGTACACGAGTCTTCGTCATTGTCAATATTCGCCTGCTCAAGAACGAATACGGAGAAATCACCGGCGCGATCAATTGCTTTGTGGATATCACCGAACGTAAGCGCGCTGAGGAAGCCTTGCGTGCATCGGAACGAAAATACCGCGCCCTATTCGACGCGATGGATGAAGGCTTTTGCATCATCGAGAAGGTGCGAGGCGAAGCGGGTGTGCCGTTGAATTTTCGCTACGTCGAAGCCAACGCGGCCTTCGAGAAGCAGTCGGGCGTAGGTCATGTGGTGGGAAAAACCATTCGCCAGATGTTTGCGGGCGTCACTGAAGACTGGTACGAGACGTATGACAAGATTCTCACTACGGGCGAGTCGGTCCGCTTTGAACGTGCACTCACGCCCGACGAGCGTATATTGGAACTCTATGCCTTTCGGGTCGAAGACGAAAGCCATCGTAGAGTCGCGGTGATCTTCAAAGATGTCACCGCGCGCAAGTGTGCCGAAGCGGCACTGCTCGAAGCCACGGCCGCCGCGGAGAAAGCGAATCGTGCGAAATCGGATTTTATTTCAGGTGTGAGCCATGAATTGCGCACGCCGCTGAATGCGATTCTCGGTTTCGCCCAGCTCATGGCATCCGCCTCGTCGTCCCCAACGCCGGCCCAGCAGCGAAATCTCGAGCAGATTCAGAAAGCGGGCTGGTACCTGATCGAGCTAATTAACGAAATTCTTGATCTGGCGCTGATCGAGTCGGGCAAGACGGTACTGTTGCATGAGCCGGTATCACTGGCTGCGGTGATGTTGGAATGCCACGCCATGGTCGAAGCGCAGGCGCAAACGCGCGCTATCGGCATGTCGTTTCCGCGATTCGAACCCGCGATGTTTGTCCAGGCGGATGGCACGCGGGTCAAACAAGTGCTGATCAACCTGCTGTTCAACGCCATCAAATATAACAAGCCCGGCGGCACGGTGGCGGTGGCGTGCGCCCTGATGCCGCAGGATCGGGTCCGCATCAGCGTTCGTGACACCGGCGCCGGGCTGACGCCGGAGCAGTTGGCGCAGCTTTTTCAGCCGTTCAACCGCCTCGGCAAGGAGGCCGGCGCGGAGGAGGGCACCGGCATCGGCCTGATGGTCACCAAGCGGCTGGTCGAATTGATGGGCGGCGCCATCGGCGTGGAAAGTACCGTGGGCACGGGCAGTGTGTTCTGGTTTGAATTGAGCGTGGCCACTCCTCCGGAGGCTGCCGCGCGGCAAGCGGAGCCTGCGTCACCGGCGCCGACACCGGTGACTGCGGGCCCGCTGCTCAGCACTCTGCTGTATGTGGAAGACAATCCGGCCAACCTGGAACTGGTAGAGCAACTCATTGCGCGCCGCACCGACCTGCGCCTGCTGTGCGCGCCAGACGCTATTCTCGGCATCGAATATGCGCGAGCCGATCTGCCGGCGGTGATTCTGATGGACATCAACCTGCCCGGCATCAACGGCATCGATGCGCTGAATATCCTGCACGCGGACCCATCAACCGCACATATCCCGATTGTCGCGTTGAGCGCCAATGCCATGCCACGAGATATCGAGAAGGGCCTGAAGGCGGGGTTCTTCCGCTATCTCACCAAACCCATCAAGATTAATGAATTCATGGATACGCTGGATGTCGCGCTCAAATTTGCAGCGTCGCGAAAGACCCATGCAACGATCAAGGAAAACGCCAGATGATAAGTGCGTCCGATATTCTAAGCGCCAGTATCCTGATCGTTGACGATCAAGAGGTCAATGTCACCCTGCTGACGCAATTGCTGAGTGATGCGGGCTACACCGCCGTGGCGTCGACCATGAATCCGCGTGAGGTGTGCGCGCTGCATCGCAAGCATCGCTACGACTTGATTCTGCTCGATTTGCAGATGCCCGGCATGGATGGCTTTCAGGTGATGGAGGGTCTCAAAACCAACGACGCCGACGCCTATCTGCCGGTGCTGGTGATCACGGCGCAGCCGGGCCACAAACTGCGCGCGTTGCAAGCCGGGGCGAAGGATTTCATCAGCAAACCGTTCGATGTGG
>JAYUAH010000117.1:0-13408 GCA_043741415.1 Betaproteobacteria bacterium | reverse complement strand
AGACCTGAATCGCTGCGCGCAGCATATCGCCGGACACACCGACAGATTCAAAAGTCTGCGCGATTTGTTCGACTTCGGGCACCCAGCGGCCTGCCTTCGGCGGCATGATGGGGAGCGTGCGCATGATCCAGTCGTGAAAATAGCGGCGCGGGCCTTCGCATTGCTCATCGAGCGCGTGTTCAACACCGAGGCGGCGCGCGACCATCAGCATTTGCAGCATCATCGCGGTGACGCCCTTGGCCATCACCGCATCGCATATTTTGAGCGCGCTGGCATCGCCGATGCGCTCGCTCATGAGATGCACACTCAACTGAGTTGTAGCGAGTTGCGTCAGCAGGTGCGCTTCTGCGCCCGCAACAAACAAGCGTGATGTCGTCGTCGCGTTGGGCGGCGGTCCCATGATGCCGGCATCCACGCAGCGCGCGCCGGCCGCCGTGACGTTGGCATGGATTGCATGCATGGTGTCCGGTGCGATGGCGTTGCAATCGACGAACAACGGCGTGCGCTGCGTGGTGTTGAGTGCGCCGGCGAGTTCGCCGGAAAACGCGAACGCGTGGCCCGGATTCATGATCGACAAAATCACGTCGCAACTTTCCGTCAGCCGCTCGAGATTGCTCACGTCGATGATGCCCGCAGCGGCAGCCAAGCCGCGCGTACGTGCGCTGCGTCCGTCGAGCGCGGTGTAAACCGGCAAACCCAGTTGCTGAAACTGTTGTGCAAACGCCTGCCCCATGCTGCCGGGACTCATGATGCCGATGGATTTGATGATCACAATTTTTCCAAAATTTTCTGCGAAGTGTGTAGCATTGATTTTAGTTGACTTCGGAGTTGCTGATGAAGCGTTTGCTCGTGGCAGTTTGTTTCGCCGCCGTCGCGCCGCCGGGATACACGGCCGATGCGGCGAAGGATTACCCCTCGCGCCCGGTGCGCATCGTGTCGGGTTTTCAGGCCGGCGGTAGCTCGGATTTTTTGGTACGCATACTGGCGCCCAAACTGACCGAGCGGCTCGGCCAGCCGTTCATTATCGAGAATCGCCCCGGCGCGGGCGGCGCCATCGGCGCCAACCTCGTGGCCAAGGCCACGCCCGACGGCTACACGATGATATTCATTAGCGGCGCGTTCACCGCGCACGCGGCGTCGGTGGCAACGCCATACGATGCGCTCAAGGATTTTGCGTGGATTACCACCATCGTCACCTACCCGTTCGTGCTCACGGTGCGCAACGACGCCCGCGCGCGCAGTGTGGCAGGGCTGATTGCGCTGGCGAAAAAATCACCGGGCAAATTGAACTACGGCTCGGTGGGGGTGGGTTCGGTGTTTCATCTGGCCGCCGAGTTGTTCAACGCGATGGCCGGCACCGAGACCGCGCACATCCCGTACAAAGGCAGCACCGACGCGTTGACCGACATGATCGGCGGGCGGCTCGATTTCATGTTCATGACGCTCACCGGTGCATCGCCACATATACGCTCGAACCGAATTCGCGGGATCGCCATTTGTTCCAAGGATCGCTCGCCGCAAATGCCGGACCTGCCGCCGCTGTCGCAGGTGTTGCCGGGTTATGAGGTGACGTCATTCGCCGGCATGGGCGCCACCGGCGGCTCGCCCAAACCCATCATTGCGACATTGAATCGTGAATTGCGTACGATCATGGCCGGTAACGATGTGATCAAACAATTCACCGAAGCCGGCGGCGACATGAAACCCGGCAGCCCCGAGGATATGACGCGGCATGTGGCCGAAGAAATCGCCAAGTGGCGGCGCGTGGTTAAAGAGCGCAGGATAGCGGTGCAATAACGCCTTGCACACAACGCAGCATCAACCCTCAAGGAGGTCGGCATGAACGTGCTACTTGTGGTTTGTGTATTTATCGTGGCCTTGGGTTCGGCTTCAAACAGCTTAGGACAAGCCTGGCCCACGCGGCCGATCACGGTGGTTGTGCCGTTTTCCGCGGGCGGGCCCACCGATACGCTGGCGCGCATCATGAGCGAACCGATGCGCAAGGCGCTGGGCCAAACGATTATCGTGGACACCGTGACCGGCGCGGGTGGCAGCATCGGTGTCGCGCGCGTGGTGCGTGCCGCGCCCGACGGCTACACGCTCTCCATCGGCCACTGGGGCACGCACGTGGTGAACGGCGCGTATTACAACCTCAACTACGATTTGCTCACCGATCTGGAGCCGGTGGCGATGATCGCCACCAATCCGCAGATGTTGATTTCAAAAATGGCCGTGCCCGCGAAAAATCTCAATGAAGTAGTGGCGTGGATCAAAGCGAATTCGCAAAAGATGCAATTCGGTACTGGCGGCATCGGCGGCTCATCGCATATGGCGGGCGTTTATTTTCTGAATCGTATCGGGGTGAAGACGGATTTCATCCCGTATCGCGGCGGCGCGCCGGCCATACAAGCCTTGTTGTCGGGCGAAATCGATTTGTACATGACACAAATCGCCGGCGCCATCACGCAAGTGCGTGCGGGCAAGCTGCGGGCGTACATGGTAACCGCCAAGACGCGGCAGAGCGCAGCACCGGAACTGCCGACGGTGGACGAAGCCGGCATGCCGGGACTCTACACCGCGGTGTGGCATGGCATCTGGGCGCCGAAGGGCACGCCGCGCGACGTCATCACTAAACTCAACGCGGCGATCGTCGACACCTTGGCGGACGCTACTGTGCGCACGCGCTTCAATGATCTGGGGCAGGACATTCCGCCGCGCGAAGAGCAAACGGTGCAGGCGCTGGCGGCGTTTCACAAACAGGAAATCGATAAGTGGTTTCCGCTGATCCGCGACGCCGGCATACGCGCGGAAAAATAAAGTTGCTGCGTTACCGCGCCTGTATCCCCGCCTTTTTCGCAAGCTGCATCACCAACGCAATCTGCTCGACGAGAAATTTGTCGAGTTGCTCCGGCGTAGACGGCGCGGCCTCCATGCCGAACGCACTCAAGCGCTGCTGGAACTCGGCGTCGTTCAATACGCGCACGATTTCGCGATTGAGTTTCATCACAATGGCGCGCGGGGTTTTGGCGGGGGCGAACACGCCGGCCCAGGAATCCCAGCGAAAACCGGGGTAACCCGATTCGGCGACGGTGGGCAAATCGGGATGCACCGGCAGGCGTTTGGCGCTGGTGATTGCGAGTGCGCGCAGCCGCCCTTCGCGAATCAAACTCACCGACGAGCCGAGTGGCGCCAGGGTGAATTGCACGCGTGCGCCGATGGTATCGGTGAGTGCTTCCGGCACACCTTTGTACGGCACATGCACCACATCGATGTTTAGCGTTTGGCGCAAAATTTCACCGGCGAGATGCATGCCGCTGCCGTTGCCCGCCGACGAAAAATTAAGCTGCCCCGGTTTGGCTTTGGCGAGCGCTACGAATTCGTGCACATTTTTGACGCCAAGCGCGGGCGTTACCGCCAGCACATAAGCGGCGTTGTAGGCACTCGAAATGCCGGTGACATCTTTGACCGTATCAAACGGCAGGTTGGCAAACATCGCCGGCGAGATCGCGATCGACGATGATGACACCAGCAGCGTGTAGCCGTCGGGCAGCGCATCGACGACGATCTTGGTGCCGGTGACACCGCCGGCACCGGGACGATTGTCGATCACGAACTGATGGCCCAGCGCGCTGCCCAGTCGCGGCGCGAGCATGCGCGCGATGATGTCGGGCTGACCGCCGGGCGTGAAACCGATCACCACGCGCACCGGGCGTGCTGGATAGTTGCGCACGTCGTCCGCGGCATGCGCAACCGCGAGAGGCGCGCCACTGCACAGCGCGACTGTGCCGGCGATGGCCGCTCGGTATATTTTATGCATATCGTAAGTATTTGATTTTAAACAATTTATTGTGGGGACGGTAATTCACGCACGATGGGCCGCAAAGCGTCGACCTGTGCTTTGACATGCGCGGTAAATGCTTCCGGCTTATCGCCCACCGCGATGAATCCCAACTCCGCCAGACGCTTTTGTGCGGCGGGATGCGCCAACACTTTGATCACCGCGGCGTGTATCGCGGCTATGGTTTTCGGCGGCGACGCGGCAGGTACCATCAGGCCGTACCAGCAGGTGAATTGAAAACCCGGCGTGCCGGCCTCGGTCACTGTCGGCGTGTTCGGTAATTGTTCCAGGCGCTTGGCGGAGGTCACCGCAAGCGCGTTGAGCCGCCCCTGGCGCACCATCGGCAACGCGGACGACAGCGGCGAAAAATACACGGAAATTTCCCCCGACACCGCAGCGGTGGTCGCCGGCGGCCCGCCTTTGTACGGCACGTGCATCATGTTGATGCCGGTCTGCCGCCGGAATAATTCGCCGGCAAGAAACGAACAAGTGCCCGTGCCGGCCGAGGCAAACGACAGCGCGCCCGGTTTGGCTTTGGCCGCAGCAATCAGTTCGGCGAGGGTTTTCGACGATGCGTTGGACGACACCACCACCACCGACGGCCCCGCCGCAAGCTGCGACACGCCGGTGAGATCGCGCGTCAAACTGTAGCCGAGATTTTTATACAGCGTGGCGTTGACCGCATGCGTGGTGGCCACTTGCAGCAGCGTGTAACCATCCGCGTTGGCGCGCGCGCCGAGTTCCGCACCGATGTTGCCGCCCGCGCCAGGACGGTTGTCGACAATCACCTGCTGGCCGAACACTTCGGCGAGACCCTCGGCCATGATGCGTGCGAGCAAATCGGTGCCGCTGCCGGCAGCGTCGGTGACGATGTAGCGGACGACGCGCGAGGGGTAGGTTTGGGCCTGCGTAAAATTTGTCGTGGTGCTCAGCACCAAAGCGGCGAGTGCCAAATAAATATCTCTGTCGTTCCCGCGCGGGAACGACAGGTTTGGTTTGTCACCCGCATGAAGCTTGGATGAATTACTTTCATGTTTCATCGCCGCCTACTCCCGCACGATCGTGTTGATGAGCTTGCCCACGCCCTCGATCTCGCATTCAAGCGTATCGCCGGGTTTGATCCAGCGATCCAACTCGAAACCCACGCTGAACGCCGGCGGGCCGGAGCCGAAAAAATCACCGACTTCCAGCGTTTCGTCGCGCGACACATAGGCAATGAATTCGGCGAAACTGAACGCCCAGTTGCCGAGCTTGCCGTCAAACCAGGTCTCGCCGTTGACGCGCGTGATCATGCGCAAGTTGTCTACGCTGGGCAATTCATCCACGGTGACCAGGCACGGGCCCATCACTTTGGAGGTTTCAAAATCTTTCGCCTTGGTGGGGCCGAGTCGCAACGACATTTCCGCCGGCTGCAAATCACGCAGCCCCAGATCGTTGAACACAGTGTAGCCGGCGACATGCTCCAGCGCGCGGTCGAGCGGAATATTTTTGCCGCGCTTGCCGATGTAAAGACCCAGTTCAAATTCGTAGTCGAGTTTTTCGCTGTAGCGCGGCCACCGGATCGGCTGCTGATGGCCGGCGACGGCGGCGCGGCTGGGCTTCCAGTAAATCGGCATCGAGCGCGCGGCTTGCGGAATCAAATCTTCGTGCGTGATTTTGAACAATCGTTCCATGCCCACTTTGTAATGATCGAGCAGCAAAATGCCGTCGCGGATCATCGGCGGGCGCGGCACCGGTGCCAACCAGCGGATTTCGCTTTCTTCAAACGTCAGGCGTTGATCATCGAGCCCGAGCGGCTGTGTATCGTTGCGCAACCGTTCGCCGACGTAAGCGACGGCCTTGCCCGCCATCTCATGGCCGATCTCACCGCCTTCGAGAAACGCAATCATGTCGGGCGGCACCAGCGCTGCCGCCTGACGCCGCGCAGCGTTCGCTTCTTGCGACAGTGCAAAGTACGCCGTGCACGCCGCGTTGAGATCAACAATCGTGTTGTGCGCCAGCGCGCCAATGCGCTCGAAGCGCCCGATCTGTGTTTGCACTTCAAAGGTAACGAGCCGCATGCGTGACTTTCGTAAGTAGCGTGAGCCGCCAGGAATTCTAGCAGATACGTTGCGCGCACACGCTACGCGCAATTTAACGTAAATATTTGATTTTAAACAATTATTTTTATAGCGCGCGAGACCGCGTGTGCGCCGCGTCGCGTAATGCGCGCATTACTGATACGCTGCGCGACACATTACATTCATCCACTTCACTCGACATTCACTATGACAAACGCCATTGCTGATCTCGCCTACGTGCCGGTGCCTGATAGTTTCAAATTACCCGCCGGCGTAAATTTTGGCCCGTGTTCCGGCGTGGCGGTCAACGCCAAAAATAATGTGTTGGTGTTCAACCGCAGTGAAAACGCGTTGATGGAATTCACCAGCACGGGCGACCACGTGCGCACCATGGGGCGCGGCATTTTCACCAACCCGCACGGCTTGCGCATCGACCGCGAAGGCAACCTGTGGGCCACCGACACCGGTGCGCACATCGTGGTGAAAATGACTGCCGAGGGCCGCATCCTGATGGTGCTCGGTGTCGCTGGCCGGCCGGGCGAATGGCATGCGGCTGGACATCTCAAATGCTTTAACGAACCCAACGATCTCGCCTTCGGCGCCAACGGCGAGGTCTACATCACGCAAGGTCACGGCAAGGGCGAATCGATGGTGCACAAATTCACCGCCAGCGGCGACTACATCAAAGGCTGGGGCGGCACCGGGAAAGAGTCCGGCAAGTTCGATCAACCGCATTCCATTGTCATTAACGGTAAAGGCCTGCTGTACATCGCCGACCGCTCGAATCAGCGCATACAAGTGTTCGACGGCGAAGGCCAATACCTGCGCGAAAGCAGCCACCCCGGCACGCCCTGCGGCCTGGCGCTGTGCAACGATCAGTCACACCTGATGATGGCGCACGGCCACGCCGGCAAAATCATGAAGCTCGACGAAAACGGCCAGGTACTCGGCATCACCGGCAGCCAGGGCAAAGGCCCGAATCAATACGGCGAAGCCCATTTTCTGGCGCTGGATCAACAAGAAAATATTTACGTCGCCGACACCTTGAACTGGCGCGTGCAAAAGCTGGTGAAGCGCTAGGCACCTGTCCGTCCCGCACAGCGCTTGCCCGCGACGGGTTTTGTCTGGCGCGGGATGCAACGCGGTTCGGCTGAATTTGCTGTGCGTGCATGTACCGACTTGAATTCACTGCCGCATCCTTGGTGGCTGAGTGTCGCGTTTTATCGAAGGCCGGGGTCGGCCACAACCAGCCAGTCGCTGTTACATCTAAATTTCGTCTCAAAAACGCATTGACACGTTCCTGCGCCGATCCATGTGCATAAATGCAAATCGTATAAACTGCCCATGTTTGCTAGCTATTGATATAGAGACGGCGTATAAATTTGAATTTATAGAAGCCATCGCATGTAGGTCTATCGACACCACTTCCCATTTGTTGATGAAGAGACGCAGTGGTCCCTACGTTTACTGTTAGGCCTACATAATCCGATTCGCAATGGCATCGCTTTCGACCCCGATGGGATCCACATTTATCGAACAGTGGATTGCAGGCACATACCTTGTCTGCGGCATCTTCCCTTCTGAAGTTCAAGGCCTCACAGTTTCCGACGCCGCAGAAAGAATTCCCGCGCTTTACGCAACCACAAAGTCTCAGAAACGTCGCTATTGGCCGAGAGGAGTTTGTGGTTACTACCTGATTCCCATTTACATCTCGAGTAGTTTTGACGCGACAGTAGTTGAGTGGGCTCGTGAGTTCCATCGTTATCGGTGGGCCATTTGGCATGAACCGATTCTTTACTCCACCGCACACAATACCGTCGATATGCGAGCAGACTATGGCCTTTACGCAAGCGCCTACCGGCCCTTTCTATTTCGAATCGTACACACTGCTTTAGCTGCAGTGACGTCTCGTTTTCACCCGGGAACCAACGCTACAATCAATCCAAATTACGATGCAATGGCGAAGGCTTAACCCGGCGTTCAACGTTGACGCCCGCCGGCGGCCCTCGGTGGTTAAGCCTCGCGTTGTTCCGTCGGGGCGCCGGTTAACTTGGTCCGATGAACGTCAGCTTCGAAGGAAAGTGACCGACTGGTGTGGGTCGACCACCGCCGCTCAACACGATGGCAAAGTGCGCTACCCGGCGCCTGTTGTGACGTTATCGCCCTCAATCACGTCTGCACAGCGATACGTAAGCGCAGCTTCCTGCAAGGGCGCTTTAGCCGTACCCCAATTGCGCGGCATTCGCGCTATCCATCGCGCGCTGCCATTCGTCGCGTGCCGGTATGCCGGCGGCGAAGGCGTCCATCAGCGCGATCACTAACGCGCGTGTTTTGGTGTCGAGCGCGAACACTTCGGCGCGTCGAAATTCGCCGGCCTGCGTGATCAGCGCCGACAGCAGGCGCGTGAGCAGGCGCGACTGTGCAAACGCCGGATTGCTTTCGATACTTTTCACCACGTCGGCCAGGGCATTGGGAAACGCAGCGGGCGCGAGTGCTTGCACGCCGCGGCGCAATTCTTCCTGGAAGCGCGCCACCGATAAAATTTCTTTGGCCGCGGCTTCCGCTTTTGAATGTTCGAAATCAGACATTGATGCCCACCTCGCGGGCACGATCACCGGCCACTATCCACAACAGCACATTCATGTCGCCTCGAGAAACCACGGTTAATCAGCATGAGACTACGGTCTGCCGGGTCAGCGCGCGGTGCGCGCTTGGGCGCGGGAGATTTTATTGCGAAGTCAGTCTACGCCCTCTGCCGCGCCTTCGTGGGTATACTTTTTGAGATTGAAATCGGCATAAGGAAATATTATGTAAGTATCTGATTTTAAACAATAATTTAATATGGGCGGTGCCGCGATAGAGCGCGCGATATTTTTGCGTCATGATGCAGCTTCGCGCGCACCCTGGTGTTGCGCATCGCCCTCCACACAGGAGCACGTTATGAAACAGGCGTTGTCGATTTGGATTTTGTTCGTTGTCATATTGCTCGCGGGGTGCGCGTCACCGCGCGGTGGCGGCGGCTTGTCTGCGGTGATTGCGCCGGACGCCAAAGTGCAGTTGGTGCAGGAAGGGTTTGCGTTCACCGAAGGCCCGCTCGGCACGCCCGACGGCGGTTTGTATTTCAGCGATCTGCAGAAAGGCCAGCGCATTTATCGCATGAGCGCACCAGGCGCGATCTCGGTGGTGCGCGAAAAAACCAACACCACCAACGGCCTCGCCTACACGCCCAAAGGCGAGTTGATCGGTGCTGAAAGTGAAAGTAAACGCATTGTGCGCATCGCCGCGGACGGCAGCTACACTGAAATCACGCGCGGCAACGGCGTCACACCGATGATGTTGCCCAACGATTTGATTGCCAATGCGAAAGGCGGCATCTACTTTACCGACCCCGGCCCGCGCCCCGTGGTAGCGGGCCGAAAGCACCACGTGTATTACCTGCCGCTGGGTGCCACGAACGCAATCATCGTTGACGACCATCAAACGCGGCCCAACGGCCTGACGCTCACGCTCGACAGCAAAATGTTCATCGTCGCCGACACGGTTGAGCATGTGCTGCATGCGTGGGACGTGCAGCCCGACGGCACGTTGCGCAACCGCCGTCCGTTTTTGCGTCTGCAAGACATACCCGCGGGCGAAGACAGCGGCGGCGACGGCATGGCATCGACAACGAGGGCCGCTTCTATGTGACCAGTGCCACTGGCGTGCAAGTGTTCGACAAGAGCGGCGCGCACCTCGGCACCATCGAAGTAGCGAAGCGCCCGGCCAACGTCGCCTTCTCCGGGCCGCGCAAGAGCGTGCTCTACATCACCGTGCGCGAGGGGCTGTATCGCCTACAGACGCTGACGCAAGGTCCGGCGCGCTTGGGTAAATAACGGTGGCGTCGTTACGCGTGAAACCCGACACTGCCGTACAAACCACGCCGCCCGCGGCCGTGAAGCGCGGCGCGTTCGTGCCCGCGCTCACGGCGCTGCTGCTGCCGCTGGGCGCATTCGCGGCAGCGTGGGCGTACGCAGGGAAAATTCCGATGGCGGTGCCCAAGGCAGAATGGGGCACGTGGTTCGTGATCGGCGCGCTGATGGGCATCGCGGGCATTGCGGGCTTTGTGTTCGCGTTCAAGGCACTCATGCGCGGCGGTTATCGCAGCATGGCGGTGGCTTCGCTGGTGCTGAACTTGGCCGTGGTGTTGATCGCGTGGGCGGGGCTGTTTGCCTAGCGTGCCCGCCCTGCTGTTGATGCTGGCGAGCGCCGGCATCATCCTGACGCTTGGCGTGGTGCATCTCGCGTACACTTTTTATGGCAACAAGTTGTCGCCGCGTGATGCCGCGTTGCAAGCCGCCATGCGCGCGGTGTCGCCGGTGATCTCGCGTCAAACGACGATGTGGAAGGCGTGGCTCGGCTTCAATGCAAGCCACGGCATGGGCGCGATTTTGTTTGGGCTGATGTACGGCTATCTGACGCTGGCGCATCCGGCGCTGCTGTTTCAATCCACGTTTCTGCTGGTGGTGGGGTTTGTCACGCTCGGCGGATGGGTGGTGCTGGGAAAATGCTATTGGTTCAGCGTTCCCTTCAAGGGGATATGCCTGTCACTCGGATGCTATGTCGTGGCGATTGCGTTGTCGCCGATGTGAATTTACCTCGACAACTGCGTCAACCCCGCGGCGGTGAACTTCGCGGCATTGTCGGGCCGTGCAAAGTAATTCAACAGTTGCTGCGCGGCCGCCTGATTTTTTGATTCAGCAAATACGGCCATCTTGGAATCAAAGTTGTATTGAATGTCATCCGGGATCGGCCCGATCACGTCGAGGCAGGGCACGGCGAGCAACTCGCAAATCTGCTGAAACGCCATTTCCGCTTCGCCCGCAGCCACCACCACGCCAATGTAGCCGCCGGGACGCGTCACCGTTTTCGGTTTGACTTGTTCGGCGATGCCCAGGCGCTCGATGAGGCCGGGAAAATAACTGCCGCTGGGCCCATGCACCGTGTGCGCAATCGATTTTGCATTGAGCAGGGTTTGCTTGAACGCCTCAACCGTGCTGATGTCCGGCTTGGGTGCGCCCTTTAGCACCGCCATGCCGATGGTGGAGCGCGCGAAAGGTTGTGCGCTGGCGGCCGTGAGTATGCCCATTGCCGCTAGTGCGTCGACGGAGGTGCCCAGTAGCACCGCCGCATCGGCCCGTTCACCCGCTTCGATGCGCGCCAGCGAATTTTTGGCCGTGTCGAGAATCAGCGTGACTTTGTGGCCGGTAGCTTTCTCGAAATCGGGCGTGAGCAGGTCAATCGCGAGACGCGTGCTGTTGGAGGTGCGCAGGGTTATTTCAGTGAGCATATGTAAGTATTTGATTTTATTGAATAATTTTTAAGACTACAACAGCGCCTGCACCGCCTTCATGCGCTGAACGGAATCACCCGCGATGTGCGTCCAGATGATCGCATCGCGCACCAGTTTGTCGGCACGCGCGCTGAGCATACCTTTTGCCGCGCCACGGTGAAGATCGAGATTGAGACAACACACCCGCTGCATAGCGTCCGTCGAAAAATTCATCAGCAGCGGATTGTGCTTGCGAGAGATCTCCCCGGTGTAATCACTTTCAGCCGCCACGCGCATCACAAACGAACGTAGCGCCTCGGTGTTCATGTGCATTTCGGAGAGCTTTAACTGAAACAACTGATGTTCGTTCAGGCGCTTGCCGCTTTGCCGCTGCGTGCGTCCGTGTAGGGTCGCCATTTCAATAGCGGCATCGCAAATGCCCAACGCATTGGCGGCGTATTCGAGATCGCCGAACTTGCTGTTCTTGCCGTCGTGCTTTTTGTGCGCGCCGTTGATCGCACCGAGGCGGTTGCCGTCGGGCACGCGCACGTTTTCAAAAAACAACTCGGCGTTTTGATAAAAGCGCCAACCGTTTTTGTTGAACACCTTGCCGACTTTTAGGCCCGGCGTATCGTGCGGCACGGCGAATATGGTGGTGCCGTCGTGCACCGGCGCGTTCGGTTCGGTGCGCGCGAACGCAAAAATCAGCTTGCCGATGTTGGCGTTGGCGATGTAGCACTTGGCGCCGTTCAACACCCAGGTATCGCCGTCGCTATGGTTACGAACCGCACGCAGTTGCAGACCGGACTTCGGATTATCCCCCGGCGGCAGCCGATTGTCCGAGCCGGCGTTGGGCTCGGTGATGCCGCCGCCCAGCACGAATTGATCGTCGTTTACGAAGGCATCGAAGAAACGCTTTTTCTGCTCCGCGTTGCCGTTGTCGACAATCAGGTGGCTCCACTTCCAGCTTTGGCTAAAGGTCTTGGCAATAGCGCTGTCGGCCTTCGCCATTTCGGTGATCATGAGCGCCTGCGTGGTGAAGTCGATGCCGTGGCCGCCGTACTCGCTGGGCACTGCCGCGGTGCGTATGCCGAGTTGCGAGCCTTTCTTGATAATGTTCCAGTCAAACGTGCCGGCGGGCTCGGCGATCTGGTCGCGCGCGAGTGACAGCGGGTGAATTTCCGCCGCGGCAAATTCGCGTGCTTTCAGTTGCCACGCACGCTGGGTTTCAGTGAGCAGATGTTCCATACAGGCTTTCTGAATTTTAAACCGCTTTTTTGCCACAGAGGACACCGAGACCACAGAGCGGCGCAAAGGCGCTCGCGCACCCAGGTGATCGCATCACGCCCTTTTCTCTGTGAACTCTGTGTCCTCTGTGGCAGTGGTTTTTGACGTTACGCAAAGCCTAACACGGGACGTGCGCGTCGAGCGTGCTACGCATGTTACGATTGCCGCCACTGCAATTCACTGGAGAACACCCATGGTTCAACTCGAATTTTACGATCCGTCAGGCACACTGGAAATCACCCAACCGCACGCGCCGCGCCTCAATGCCATCGCCGGCAAAAAAATCGGCATCGTCACCAACGAGCAATGGCAGGCGTATCGCACGCTGCCGTTGATTAAAGAATTGTTTGAAAAGGATTTCCCGAGCGTAGAGATTTTGCCCATCGATGCTTATCCGCAGGGCAACGCGCTGATCGGCGAAGAAGCCACCGCCAAGCTGGTGAAAGACAGCGGGGTGGATGCCGTCATCATCGGCAACGCGGCTTGAGGCTCCTGCGCCACAGCCTGCGGCCGTGCAGCCGCTAGAATCGAAGCCCTCGGCATCCCCACCGTTACTTTGACGCGTGCGGATTTTAAGGGCGTGATGACCAACGCGATCTCGGGCTTGGGCCTCGCGCCCGATGCAGCGATGGTCATGTTTCCGATTGATATGTTTTTGCCGGGCAGCGATATTTCCGCGCTCACCACGCGCAAGCAGGAGCTGTACGATGGCCTGATGAAGTGGCAATCGGTGTACGCGAAAGCGGCGCCGGGCGAGATGCCGATGCTCAAGACAGAAGGCGAGACTTACGAAGACGCGCTGCAACGCGCGAACGATCTCGCGATTACCAACTTGTGGGGCGATGGCCTGCCGCTGTGGCCCGCCACCAAGCCGCGCGTGGATCGCATGCTGCGCGGCACGCCGCTGCCGCGCAC
>JAYUAH010000116.1:0-5826 GCA_043741415.1 Betaproteobacteria bacterium | reverse complement strand
GAAAATAGAGAAATTCGGATTTCTTGTGCAGGTTCACCACGATCACCACTGCCAGCACCGCGAACGGCAGCGCCAGCCACGCAGCCGGCCGCCACAGCAGCCGGCGCGCACCGCCATCGTCGGGAACGCCCAGCGCAGGCTGCGCGCGGCGCATGATTTGTTGTGTGTTCGGCGCAAACCACACCACCGCCAGCAAAATCACAATCCAGTTGATCAGCCCGCCGCTCACCATGCCGCGCGCTTCGTTGAACATCACGCCATGCGCGACAGCCCACGTTCCCAGCGCGCCCCACTTGGCGAGCCAATGATCGGGCATCGCGTAGCCGTTGAATCCCGCCATGCCGCGCAGCATCACCGTGGCTGAAGTGAGGCTATCGGCGCGAAACACCACCCAGCCGACAACCACCGCGGCAAACGTAATCACGCACGCCAGCGCTCGGCCCGGCGCGGTATGGCGGCTTAAATCGTGGCCGAGCTTGATGCGCAGCGCACGCCAGCCGTGATTCACACACAGATACGCGCCATGCAACGCGCCCCACACCACAAAGGTCCAACCCGCGCCATGCCACAGCCCGCCCAGCAACATGGTCAACAGCAGGTTGCTGTAGCGCCGCGCCGGCCCCTTGCGATTGCCACCCAGCGGCACGTAAAGGTAATCGCGCAAAAACCGCGACAGGGTCATGTGCCAGTGGCGCCAGAACTCGATGATATTCACCGCCTTGTACGGCGAATGAAAGTTGATGGGCAGTCGCACGCCGAACATCAACGACAGCCCCACCGCCATATCGGAATAACCGGAAAAATCAAAGTAAAGCTGAAACGTATACGCCAGCGCCCCGCACCACGCTTCCAAAAAAGTGAGCGGCACGCCGCTGCGTGCGGCATCGAAAAACGGTCCTACATAGGTGCCGATGCCATCGGCAATCAACACTTTTTTGGCAAGCCCCAGCACGAACAGCGTGACACCGGCTGCTATTTTGTCGGCGTCGGGCCGGTAAGTTTCGCGCTGTGCAAACTGCGGCATCATTTCCGCGTGATGCAGTATCGGGCCTGCAATCAAGTGCGGAAAATACGTCACAAATAAGGCGTAGTGAACGAAGCTGTACTCGCGAGCCTTGCCCTGATAAGCATCCACCAGAAACGCAATTTGCGTGAAGGTGAAAAACGAAATGCCCAGCGGCAGAATAATGTCGCCGAGGTTCGCCTGCGTGTGCAGCAGTGCATTGAGATTTTCCACAAAGAAATTCGCGTACTTGTAGTACGCCAGCAGCGCCAGATCGAGCACGATGGCCAGCGTGAGCAGACGACGCGCACGCGGCATGGTGCCCGCCGCACGGGCATGAACAATGCCCAAGCCCATGTAATAGTTGAACACCATCGACACCACCAGCAGCCCCACATACAGCGGATTCCACCAGCCGTAAAAAAACAACGACGCCAGCGTGAGCCACGCTGCGGCACCTAGTGGCGTGCCGCGTCCGAGCAGGAAATACCCCGTCAAAACGACCGGGAGAAACAAAAATATGAAGGGCAGGGAGTTAAACAGCATGTTTAGCGCGCGGCACTGTCGCTAGGCGTTACGCCATGCGTTGCACGCAGCAATCACTGCATCGACGTGCTGCTCGCTCATCACCGGGCTGATCGGCAGGCTCAGCACCTCGCGGTGTATCGCTTCGGTAAGCGGAAACGACAACGCGTTCCACTCGCGATAAGCCTGCTGCTGGTGCGGCGGCAACGGGTAGTGAATCAGCGTGTCGATGCCCAGACTTTTCAAATACGACTGCAGCGCCTCGCGCGCGTTTGAACGCACCACGAACACATGCCACACCGGCTCGTTGAGCGCACCGACCACCGGCAAGGCTATATCCGGGTGGCGAATCTCGTTTAAATACCGCTTCGCGATGTCGCGCCGGTGTTGGTTGTCGGCGTCGATGCGGCCGAGCTTGACGCGCAGCAAAGCCGCCTGTAATTCATCCAGCCGGCTGTTGACACCCTTGTAAATATTTTCGTACTTGCGATGCGAGCCATAGTTATGCAGCGCACGCAAAGTGGTCGCGAGCGCGTCGTCGTTAGTGGTCACCGCGCCGCCGTCACCCAGTGCACCGAGATTCTTGCTGGGGAAAAAACTGTGCCCCGCCGCATCGCCCAGTGCGCCTGCACGGGCACCGGCGTGCCGCGCACCGTGCGCCTGCGCGCAGTCTTCGAGCACTTTGAGTCCGTGTTGCTTGGCCACGGCGTTGATTGCGCTCATGTCCGCCGTTTGTCCATACAGATGCACCGGCAGTATGGCGCGCGCGCGCGGACCGAGATGCTGCGCGATGCGGCGCGCATCCAGATTGCAGGTTGCCGCATCGGGCTCTACCAGCACCGGCGTCAAACCGTTAGCGGTAATCGCCAGGATAGTGGCGATGTAAGTGTTCGCCGGCACGATCACTTCGTCGCCCGCTTTGAGTGCGCCGAGTTCCAACCAGGCGCGCAGCACCAGCGCCAGCGCCTCCAGTCCGTTGCCTACGCCCACGCAATATTTGGTGCCGCAAAAGGCTGCGTACTCGCGCTCGAAGGCGTCGACCTCTTTGCCGAGCACATACCAGCCGCTGTCCAAAACGCGGGTAAAGGCCGCGATCAGCGCATCGCGGTCGCGTGCATTGATACCGCCGAGATCAAGAAAGGGAATCATCAATCACGCGTATGCCATTGGGTAAAAAGTGAGCCAGGCGTTGAAACGATGCGAGCACCGGTGCGCGCTGCGTTTCATATAAATAATCAACATTCGTTTCGCTGGTGCGCACGCCGCCGAATTTCTCCATGAAGTTCCACACCGAACGGTTTGCCTTTCTCACCGCGAAATACGAGCGGTTAAACGCCAACTCATTCAGCGCGTAATGGTAAATCATCAACACCGACTCTACCGCGTACGTTACCGCAGCACCCTCCTTCATGATCCAACTGCCAAAGCAGAAGCTGTCATCCACGGCGTCGTACATGCGCACCGTACCCACTTTGTCACCGGCGCTATCCTCCGCTATGAAATATGCCGTGTTCGGGTTTTGCGCATAGTGTTCCAGCCACGCAATTTGCGCCACTAGCGCGGGGTGCGTGGCAGAAAGGAAGCTGCTTTTTTTGGGATCGGTGCGCAACTGTAAAATAAACTCGGCATCGGTGGTATCGGCATTGCGCAAAATCAGTTGGTGCCCGATGAGACGTTGCGCTTTGCGTAGGGCTGGTATCGTCCGCTCCTTGATCAACGCGCATTCCCGCTGGCTGTTTTGAACGCGCCGTAATCTCGTATGTAATCGGCGACATCATACTGGCCATCCGCCAGCACCAACAACACGCAATCGCTGGAAAAATCGTACATCTCATGCCACACCATCGGGTCAATAAACAAACCGCGATCATTGCGCGCGAGCATCACTTCGTCTTGCTGCTTGCCGTCGTCAAGCAGCACTTTGCAACTACCGGCCATGCAGATCATCAATTGCTGCAGTTGGTGATGGGCGTGTTTGCCGCGGCGCACGCCTTGGCGCGTGCCGTAGATATAGTAGGTACGCTTGATATCGAACGGGATGTCTTTGTGGCCTTCGATGGCAATCAGCCAACCGAGATCGTCGCCGCGCGGCTGAAACTCGACATAGCGGGTCAGCATTATCGCGGGCCCCCGCTTTTTGCACGCGCGCCGAGCAGGCACCAGCGCGATCCCACATAGTTGACGGGCAGCATCAGCAGCACGGTTGCGAATATAGCGACGCGCGCGTGCAGGCCCGCGTAGTCGATGAGCCCCGTGTTGATGCCGCTGCCGATCAATCCGGCAACGCTATAAAACACGGCAAACATGACAAACCCACGCCCGCTGGTCTGCGCATTAAACACATGGCGCGCATAAAGATAATAGGCGATGACCACACCGATAGCATAGGCCAGCACATACGCCGGCAAATGCCCCATGAAAAACAGTGCAAATTGATAGCACGCAATCGACAACACTGTGTTGGCCGCACCGGCTGCGACAAAGCGGATGCCCCGTTGTAGCGTACTACGCGGCGCAAGGGGATCCAGGGCGCTATCCATCGGCGGCAGGGCTGTTGAACTGCACGCGCTCACGCACGATGCCCAGCGGCCGCTGCTTGGTGTTTTCATAGGCGCGCCACACATAGCTGCCGACGATACCCAAGCCCAGCAGAAGCAACGACGCTGCAAACAAAATGGTGACCATGATCGCAGTGTACCCCGGCACGGCGACCAGGTTAAGCGCGCGTGCCGCCATCAGCGCCACGCCCAGCAGCAAAAAGCCCACGGTGCCGGCGAAGCCGATAATCATCAACAGCGTGATCGGGATCGCGGTAAACGAAAAAATACTGTCGAGCAGGTACGCGGCCTTTTTGCGCCAGGTCCAGCCGCTGCTGCCGTATTTACGCACGCGCCGCTCGTACGGCACTTCGGCGCGGGTAAAACCGATCCAGAACAATTGTGCGATCAGCGAGCTATGCGCTTCATCCAGTTGCAGCAGTGCGTCGCGTGCGCGGCGCGACACTGCGAACACGTCCACGCCTGACACCGGAATTTCCGGCTGCACCAAAAACCGGTACAAGCGCCAAAACAGGTTTGCGGAAAATTTGCCAGCCAGCGGATCATTACGCGCGCTGCGGGTGCCGACGGCAACATCGTGACCTTGCGCCAGGCACTTGAAAAAATCAGTCATGAGTTCCGGCGGTTCTTGCAAATCGGCCGCCATCACCGCGATGTACTGCCCGCGTGCGGCAGCGAGTCCCGTACGCACTGCGGTGAATGAGCCGAAATTGCGCGACAGCACCAGCAACTGTGTTGCGACACCGCAGCCCGGCAGATGTTCCATCAGCCATTGCTCGGATTGATCCGGACTGCCGTCGATTACGAACACCACTTCAAATGCGCCGTCCAACTGCGCAGCAAATCCCTGCACCACTTGCAGCACTTCGGGAAGGAAAGCTTCGTTCCGATACACCGGAATGATCAGTGAGTAGGTGATGGTCATGACTTCAGCACGCAGCGAAAATAATATGTAAGTATTTGATTTTATTGAATTTTATTTGATAGCGCAAGCGGGCTTAAGCAGCACTCGCAAATTGAATACGATACAGCTTCGCATAAATACCGCCGCGCGCGAGCAGTTCTTGATGTTTGCCGATCTCGGTGATGCGGCCTTTATCAAGCACAACAATGCGATCAGCATTTTCCACCGTCGACAAGCGGTGCGCGATGACCAGTGTGGTGCGTCCCTTCATCAGCGTTTCGAGTGCGGCTTGCACGTGACGTTCCGATTCGGAATCGAGTGCAGACGTCGCTTCGTCGAGCACCAGCACCGGTGCATTCTTGAGTAACGCGCGCGCGATCGCCAGACGCTGGCGCTGCCCGCCGGAAAGTTTGACGCCGTTCTCGCCCACCAGCGTGGCAAAGCCCTGCGGCATTTGGCGGATGAATTCGGTGGCATGTGCGGCATCCGCGGCGGCGGTGATTTGCGCTTCGCTGGCGCCATTCATCGTGCCGTAGGCGATGTTGGCTGCAACAGTGTCGTTGAACAACACCACATCCTGGCTCACCAGCGCAATATTCGCGCGCAAGCTCGACAATTGCAGTTGCGCGATATCGTGACCGTCGAGCAATACGCGCCCGCTGCTGGGCCGGTAAAAACACGGCACCAGATTCGCAATGGTGGTTTTGCCTGCGCCCGACGCGCCGACCAGAGCCACCGTTTCGCCCGGCGCGATGTGCAGATTGATGTCGTCGAGCGCCGGCTGCGCCGCGCCGTCATAACGCAGGCTCACGTTTTCAAATTGGATTTCGCCGCGC
>JAYUAH010000115.1:0-2441 GCA_043741415.1 Betaproteobacteria bacterium | reverse complement strand
GCCAACATTGAGGCGAGGCTAAACTGATTCAACGCGTGCTGGCGCGCGGCGCTGCTGTGTGCTGCACGCAGCGGCGCGTCATTCGCGTACTCCAGCAGCAGGCGTGACAATGTGGCGCTATCGCGCGGCGTGAAGCAGCGGCCGCACACGCCGTCTTCAACCAGCTCAACATTGCCGCCCACTGCGGTGGCAACGACAGGCACGCCGGACGCCAAAGCTTCGAGTATGGTGTTCGATATGCCTTCGTTCAGCGACGGCAGCACGAACACATCCAGCGCGCGCAGTACCTCGGGGACATTGTCGAGCGCGCCCGGAAACCAGGTGAGATCGGCGATGTTGAGCGTTTGCGCGAGTGATTTGAGTTCGCTTAACAACGGCCCATCACCGACAATCACCAAGCGCAGTTTTTGCCGCAGCGCTGGTTGTTGCGTGACCAGCAGTGAGAACGCTTGCAGCAGCGTGGCTTGATCCTTCACCGGTTGTATGCGCCCGACGCTGCCGATCAGCAGCAGGCTGTCATGGCGAAAATCCGGCGGCAGCCACGTGCGCCGATTTTGCGCTGCGGGGTGAAAGCGTTCCGTATCCACGCCGTTGTAGATTTGCGCAATGCGCGAGGCACGAATGCCGATGCGCGTGATGAGATAGCGCTGCAGATCCTGCGACACGGTGATGTAGCGCTCCACCAGCGGCGCATGCAGGCGCCGCAGCAGCGCCGGTTTCCAGTTCGTGCCGTCGAGATTATCCACATCCCAGCCGTGTTCGCCGTGCACACAGTGCGCCACACCCGCCAGCCGCGCCGGCAGCAGCGCATCGAGTCCCGACTGATTGCGCGTGTGCACGATAGCCGGTTTGAGTTGCCGGCATAAACGAAATATTTCTCGCCGTAAATTCCAGATACTGATGCGCGAACGATGGAGCGCAATCACCTCGACATCCGGCCGCGCAATGCGATTACGAAAATCCGAGTAGTCTTCAATGCACGCGATCGCATGCCGATACTTGGACGCCGGCAGGTTGTTGATCAGATTGACCAGTCCGTTTTCCATCCCGCCCATGTAGAGATGATGGATGACGTGCAGGATGAGCGGCGGCTGGTTCGTCGTCACGGCAGCCGCAGAATGAAACAACATTTATGCATTGTGGGTAAGTGCAAGTGCGTGCACGGTCGCATCGACGCGCGTAATTAATTCAATAAAAACAGATAGTTATATTCTACCTGCGCGCCTGCGCCTTTGCCAGCATGCATGCGCGTCGTGGCGACTTAGTTGCGGATATCCTGCAAAAACCACGCGGTCGGCAACTCATGCCCCAGACCGGCGGCTTTGGCCTTGCGATACACCAGCCCACCCACCGACGAAAACTGCACGCCCCAATTGCCGATGGTGCGGTAATGCGTGATCTGATCGTCGCGCGTGCGCCCCGGCGCTTTGCCGGAAATGACGTCGGTATATACCGGCCATTCGTCGAGCTTGAGATTCTTGGTGGCACGCGGCAGGCGCTTTTGCTGTGCCTCGGTGCCCATCACGAAAGCGCCGAGACTGCCGCCGATGCCTTTGCGATACATATCGCTTTCAGGAATGGGCAGACCTTCGCGGCCCTGCTGCACTTTGACGTCGAAGCGCGCGGCGACTTCGGCAGAAATTTCATGCGGGCCAAGATTAACCACGTGCATACCCCGCTCCAACCATGCGGGATCAATCGTGGGTTTGATGCTGTCGGTGCAGGTCGACAAAATATCCACGCCGCGTACCGCTTCGCGCGCCGAATCCACCGGCGTGACTTCAATGTTGAGTGCCGTTGACATTTCGGACGCGTATTTTTCGCGGTTGGCCGGCGTGCGGCTGAATACTTTGACTTTTTTGATCGCACGCACCGCGCAGTACGCTTCCAGAAACGTGCGCGCCATGCCGCCGGAGCCGAGCATGCCGACTGTGCTCGCGTCCGCACGCGCGAGGAGTCGCGTGCCAATGCCCGCCGCTCCACCCACACGCATATGCTGCAGGTTGCCGTCGTTCATGATCGCCAGCGGCTCGCCGTTGCCCGAGCTGTACAGAATCACCAGCCCGCAAAACGTGCCGGGCTGCACGCAATACTTGTTTTCCGACACCGAACCATCGGCGCCCAGCGGCCAATGCACGATGTCCGATTTCAGCCGCACCGCGTAATAACCGCCGCTCGAACCCTCAACCGTGCCGAAGCGGTAATAGCCGTCCTCGCGATCGCACGGCACATAGGTATCGATGCGTGGGCGGAAAATCGCTTTGCCTTGCGTGAGGGCGATGAACGCCGCTTCCTGCACCTCGATGCATTCGCGCATGGTGAGGACTTGGGCTACTACTTCGTTGTTGATGAGTAGCAAGGGAATACCCGGTTGGTCAGGCGACGTACGCGGACGCGCAACGCTACGACTTGCTCAGGGCAAGCCGCGTTTCAATCGGCAG
>JAYUAH010000114.1:0-5838 GCA_043741415.1 Betaproteobacteria bacterium | reverse complement strand
GCGACACGCGCGAACAAATCGGTTTTGAGAAAGCCGGGATATTTCGCGCCGGCAAACCAGCGATCTGCGGTGATGCCGATCCGCCGCAAACCCTCGTGGATTATGCAAAATCGATCGGTGCGCTGTTGTTAGTGCGCGGCCGCGATTTTGATCTCAAGCCGGCAGCCACTCAGTGGGCGTATCAGGGGCCTGGCGGCGCACGTCATGGCTTGCCGTGGCCCGCGTTGCGTGGTGCGTATCAACTCGCCAACGCCGCAGCTTGTATCGCGGCGCTGGATAGCGTGCGGCAGCGTTGTCCAGTCACCATGAACGATATACGCACGGGCTTGCTGACCGCTGAAAATCCCGGCCGCTTCCAAGTGCTGCCGGGGCAGCCGCTGGTGATCCTCGATGTTGCGCACAATCCGCATGCGGCGCAAGCGCTGGCCAGCAGTTTGAAAAGTATGCCGCGTGGCGGCCGCACGCTGGCGGTGTTCGCGATGCTGGCGGATAAGGACATCGCAGGCGTTGTTGCCATTATTAAACCGCACGTCGAGCATTGGTTCGTCGCGGGGATACACGGGCCGCGCGGTACCAGCGCAGAGACTTTAGAGCAGGCATTGGCCGCTGCGGGCATCACCCACATCACGCGCGCCGACAGCATTGCCGCAGCGCTGCGTGCGGCTCGCGAGGCCGCCAAGGTTGATGATAAAATACTCGTCTTCGGATCGTTTTACACGGTGTCCGAAGCGATGCAGACGCTGCAGCACTAATTGTGAACGGCCGCGAACCACCGCAAACCAACGCAAACACCGCGAATCAGGATAGCAATGGCGAAGCCCGTCAGCGAAGAAGAACTCCAGCTCAAGAAGCGCGCACGGCGGCGTCTGATCGGCGCCATCGCACTGGTCGCAGGGGTTGCGGCGGTGCTGCCGATGGTGCTCGACTCCGATCCCAAACCGACGTCGCAGGACATCAATATACAGATCCCGTCGCAAGACGCGAAGGGCGGCTTTGCCGCGAAAGGCGTGCCGATGCCGGCGCGTCCCGGCAAGGCTGCGGCGCCGGCAAAGGCAGAAACCAAAGCACCTGAAACGGTGGCGACGGCGCCTCAAGCGCCGGTCGCCAAGGCGTCGGACGATCCCAATGATGTCGCGCTCTCGCCTGCACCCAAAGCTGTGCAGGAAAAGATAGCCGCCAAGCCCGCTGAAAAAATTGCCGAAAAAGCGCCGGCTAAGGTCGCCGAAAAAGCACCTGAAAAAACGCCCGAAAAAGTAGCCGTGCCCAAAGCAGCGCCGGGTGCATTTTTTATTCAGGTGATTGCGTTGTCCGACGCGGATAAAGCGAAACAGGTACAGCAGCAAGTGACCGATAGCGGGATTCGTGCGTACACCGAAGTTGTGGCCGCGGGTTCAGGCAAGGTCACGCGCGTGCGCGCAGGGCCTTTTGCCACACGTGAAGAAGCCGAAAAGGCGCGCGTCAAATTGCAGGGCAGCGGGCTCGAGGGCAAAGTTGCCGCTTATTAGTGTTCTGAAATGACGCTGTTCGACTATGCCGTGCTCGCCATCACCGGGTTTTCGGTTTTGCTGGGCGCGTTTCGCGGATTCACGCGTGAGGTGCTCGCGCTCGCCGCATGGGCGGTCGCCTTTGTGGCCGCCGGCGCCTATGGCGGCGGCGTGGCGCCGTTACTGGCGCGGCAGATTCCCGATGAAAGCTGGCGCACGCTGGCCGCGGTGATTGCCGTATTCATGGTCGCGCTGATTGCGATGAGCGTGATCGCGATGCTGGCGTCGCGCTTGATCAAAAGTGCCGGGCTGGGCGTTGCAGACCGCGTGCTGGGCGGAATTTTTGGCTTTGCGCGTGGTCTATTAGTGGTGTTGACGTTGGTGCTGCTGGCCGGATTCACTGCGCTGCCGCGCCAGACGGTATGGAAAGATGCTATGCTCGCCGCGCCGCTGGAAAAGCTGGCTGGATTTGCAAAGCAGTGGCTGCCGCAGGGCTGGGCAAAATACATCACGTATGCTTGATCAATGCGTTGAGATAACAGAGACAAAGGCCGGGCGATGTGCGGGATTCTCGGTGTAGTGGCTAAAACGCCGGTTAATCAATTGCTCTATGACGGGCTGTTGGTGTTGCAGCATCGCGGCCAGGATGCGGCGGGTATTGTTACCGCCGACGGCGCAAACTTTCACTCGCATCGCGGTATGGGTATGGTGCGCGACGTGTTTCGCACGCGCAACATGCGCGCCTTGACCGGCGCCGCGGGTATTGCGCACACGCGTTATCCCACCGCAGGCAGTGCTTCGTCGGTCGCCGAATCGCAGCCGTTCTATGTGAATTCTCCGTTCGGCATTGTGCTCGGGCACAACGGCAATCTGACCAATACCGAGCAGCTCAAAATCGATTTGTTCCGCTCCGACTTGCGCCATGTCAACACCGGCTCGGACTCGGAAGTGCTGCTGAATGTGCTGGCGCACGAGCTGCAAAACAACGCCACCAACTACAAGCTCGATCCGGCCACTATTTTTGCCGCGGTGTCGGGTGTGCATCGCCGGTGCAGCGGCGCCTATTCGGTAGTGGCGATGATTGCGGGTTATGGCATGCTGGCCTTTCGCGACCCGTTTGGCATACGCCCTTTGATTTTTGGCCGTGCCGAAACAGACACCGGCTTTGATTACATGGCGTCTTCCGAGAGTGTGGCACTCGACGCGCTGGGCTATGAAGTAGTGCGCGACGTGGCGCCGGGCGAAGCCATTTTTATCGACATGGACGGCAATTTCTACAGCCATCAGTGCGCGCCGGAAGCGTCGCTGAATCCTTGCATATTCGAGTTTGTGTATCTGGCGCGCCCCGATTCGGTGATCGATGGTATCTCCGTATATGAGACGCGCCTGCGCATGGGCGAGAGCCTGGCGGAAAAAATCAAACGTGAATACGGCAATTTGGATATCGACGTGGTGATTCCGATTCCCGATTCCAGCCGCCCTGCGGCGATGGAATTGTCCAAGCATCTGAACCTGCCGTATCGTGAAGGCTTTATCAAGAACCGTTACATTGGCCGCACCTTCATCATGCCGGGGCAGGCAGTGCGCCGCAAATCGGTGCGCCAGAAACTGAATGCGATCGACATGGAATTCAGGGGCAAGAACGTATTGATCGTCGATGACTCCATCGTGCGCGGCACCACCAGCAGCGAGATCGTGCAAATGGCGCGTGATTCGGGTGCGCGTAAAGTTTATTTTGCTTCTGCTGCGCCGCCGGTGCGTTATCCTAATGTGTACGGCATCGATATGCCGACGCGCGAAGAGTTGATTGCGAGCAATCGCAGCGACGCAGAAATCGCGCGTGAAATTGGTTGCGACGAATTGATCTATCAGGATCTTGATGCGTTGCTGGACGCGGTGCGCAGCGTGAATCCGCAGGTGAAAAATTTCGAGGCGTCGTGCTTCGACGGTGTGTATGTGACGGGCGATATTACGCAGGCGTATCTCGACGGCGTTGAGCAGGAGCGCCGAGACAGTACCAAACGCGCCCGGGAATCGGCCGTGCAGCAACTCGCGCTTGAGCTAGAAACTTCGGAATAATCAAATACTTACGTTATTTCGTCACTGACGCTTGTAACGCATGTACGACGTCGAAGCTTTTCGCGAAGACCGTGCCGAGGTGATGCATGCGCTGATCAAGGCGCATCCGCTGGCGACGCTGGTCACGCAAACCGCGCGGGGCCTCGAAGCAAATCACATTCCCTTTTTGATCGATCCTGAGCCCACGCCCTTCGGTACCTTGCGCGGGCATGTGGCGCGCGCGAATCCGGTTTGGCGTACGCTGCTCGCTGACGCCGAAGTGCTCGCAGTGTTTCAAGGCCCGCAAGGCTACATCACGCCGTCGTGGTATCCAAGCAAAGTCGCGACCGGCAAGGTGGTGCCCACCTGGAATTACGCCATGGTGCACGCGCAGGGGCCACTTAAAGTTTATGAAGATGCCGAGTGGTTACGCAAACTGGTCACGCGTTTGACCGATAGCCAGGAAGTGCTACGTGCAAAGCCGTGGCACGTGACGGACGCGCCGGATGATTACATCAACACGATGCTGAAAGCGATCGTGGGTATCGAGATTCCGGTGCGACGCCTGCAAGGCAAATGGAAAATGAGCCAGAACCGCTTGCCGCAGGATCACGCGGGCGTCGTCGATGGCCTCACAGCGCGAGACGATGCTGCGAGTGTGGCCATGCTGGACGCGATGCGCCGATGAAGGTCGTGGTTCTGGGTGCGGGATTGCTCGGGGTCACCTCTGCGTATTACCTGCAGCAATTGGGGCACGAGGTGGTCGTGCTGGACCGGCAGGCATCGCCTGCGGCGGAAACCAGTTTTGCCAACGGCGGGCAGATTTCGGTAAGTCATGCCGAACCTTGGGCTAATCCGAGCGCGCCGTTCAAGGTGCTGCAGTGGCTGTCGCAGGAAGATGCGCCCCTGCTGTTTCGGCTGCGTGCGGATACGCGGCAATGGTTGTGGGGATTGCAATTCCTGCGTGAGTGCACGCCTGCGCGCACGCGGCGCAATATTGAGCAAATCGTCCGCCTCGGCACTTATAGTCGCGAGATGCTGAAGGCGCTACGCAATGAAACGGGCATCGCCTACGATCACCGCACGCAAGGCATATTGCATTTTTACACCAGCCAAAAAGAATTCGATGCGGCGTTGAAGCCCGCAGAGCTGATGCGCGAGCTGGGCTGCGAACGGCGCGTGATTTCCGCTGACGAGGCAGTGCGGCTGGAGCCGGCGTTAAGCCACATCCGCTCGCGGCTGGCGGGCGCGACCTACACTGCGGAAGACGAATCGGGCGACGCCAATTTGTTTGCACGTGAAGTGGTGCGTCTGTGTCATGACCGCGGCGTGCAGTTTCTGATGAGTCACACCGTCACGGCGCTGCGCACCGAGGGCATGCAAATTGAGCACGTCGAGGCGACCGACGCTGACGGGCGCTTTCAGCGCATACGCGGCGACGCTTATGTGCTGGCGCTGGGGTCGGTGAGCCCGTTGATTGCGGCGCCGCTGGGCATACGTCTACCCATTTATCCGGCCAAGGGCTATTCGGTCACTCTACCGGTGAAGGATGAATCGAAGGCTAATCAAGTATCGCTGACCGACGACGAGTTCAAGCTCGTCTATTCGCGTCTGGGCAACCGGCTGCGCATCGCGGGTACGGCTGAATTCAATGGCTATGATCGGGATTTGAATCGCGTGCGCTGCGAGGCCATCGTGCGGCGGGTTGAAGATGTTTTTCCGGGTGCGGGGGATAGTACGCAGGCGCAGTTCTGGACCGGTTTACGGCCCGCCACGCCCAGCAATGTGCCGTTGATCGGCAGGACACGATTGCCGAATTTATTTCTTAATACCGGTCATGGCACCTTGGGCTGGACGCATGCCTGTGGCTCGGGTAAATCGATAGCCCATATCGTCAGCGGACTTGCACCTGAGGTTGATTTTGCGTTTATGCAGGCGTGACGTGCAATCTATATTCACTTATTGACAAGTTCTGGTGAGGCGGGTAACGTAGCATCTTGTTCCAACGCGCCGATTTGAATTCAGCTTGCGGGCGCGCTATAAATCCGGCTAAAGAGAAGGTGGTGTCGTCTCAAACCCGGTGCAGCGCAAGCGAACCGGGTTTTTTGTTTTTGTGCGGCAGCTTTAACCGATAGGTGATCGCCATGTCAGAAGAATACAAACTGGAAACACTTGCCGTGCGCGGCGGTATCGAACGCAGTCAATTCGGCGAACATTCCGAAGCGATGTATCTTACATCGAGCTTCGTGTTCAAATCCGCGGCCCAGGCGGCGGCAAGATTTTCGTATCATGAGCC
>JAYUAH010000113.1:0-5844 GCA_043741415.1 Betaproteobacteria bacterium | reverse complement strand
CGGTATGCCGATGTATCAAAATTATCCGGAGCGCGCCAAAGCCAAAATGACGGCGGGCCCGATGGGCCGTTCGAGCCTGCGCACCGACGCCATCAAGTGGGATGACCTCGATGCGCTGCGCAAAATCTGGCCGCATAAACTGATTGTCAAAGGCATACTCAACGCCGAGGATGCCGCGGAAGCCGTCAATCACGGTGCCGATGGTATTGATGTGTCGAATCACGGTGGGCGCAATCTCGATGGCATTATTTCGCCGATCGAAGCTCTGCCGGAGATTGTCGATGCCGTGGGTAAGCGCACCACGGTGTTCTGCGACAGTGGCTTTCGTCGCGGCAGTGACGTGGTGAAAGCACTGTGTCTCGGCGCTAACGCGGTGATGGTGGGCCGCTCCACGCTGTATGGTGTGGCAGCGGGTGGCGAAGCAGGCGCATCACGTGCGCTGGAAATCTATCGCGACGAAATTCATCGCAACATCGCGCTGCTGGGTGTGAACAAACTGTCTGAACTTGGCCCGCAGTATTTGAAATTTATTGATAACAGCTTGCGTCCTGCCAGTGTGCGCCCCTCGTTACGCGCGGTGCCGGATGTTAAAGTCGCCGGGGTTTGATTGGAAATTCTCCGCCGTCTAGCCCGCATCCAGCGGCACCAGCCCATCCAGCATGTCGAAGCAGCGCGCCTTTGCCGTATCGATGAAGTCGATGGCATAGGCGCGCTGTGCGGTGTCGCGGGTCGTGACGGCGTAGAGGTCGCTCCATAGTCCGTTTTTGCCGATACGCCGGGCGATGACGTATGCGTAATCCAGGTAATTTTTGATGCCCCAGTTGGGCAGCGCCGCGATGCCGCGGCGGCTTGCCACCAGTTGCAGAATGGCGATGGTGAGTTCAGCCGTACGCCGCCGCGGACGTATGCCGGCCGGTTTCAGCACCTGTCGTATGAGGTCGATGCGCTCATCGGGTACCGGATAGGTAATCAACGACTCATCGGCAAAATCCCCGGCATCCATGTAGGGTTTGGCTTTCAGCCGATGGCCGGGTGGCAGCACCGCCATGATTTCAAAGCGGAACAGCGGCCGCTGCACGATGCCGGCGCGGCGCTTGAGCGGCGAGCCGATAACGATGTCCGCTTTGTCCTTGAGCAGCAGATCGACCGGATCGGTATGAAAACCGGATACCAGATCGAGTTCCACTTCCGGCCAGTCATGACGGAACGCGTCCATCACCGGCATCAGCCAGTCGAAGCAGGTGTGGCATTCGAGTGCAATGCGCAGTGTGCCCGAAGGCCGGTCGGCGAGCTTGGCGATGTCGCGTTCCGCGTTCTGGATTTCGTTGGATACCACGCGACCCAATTGCAGCAGTCGTTGCCCGGCGTCGGTGAGTTCCACTGTTCGCCCCTTGCGTTTGACGACAAGTACGCCGTAGTGCGCTTCCATCGCGCGCAATTGGTGGGATAGCGCCGACTGCGTGAGATGCACGCGCCGGGCGGCGGCGGACACGGTGCCCGCTTCGGCGAGGGCGAGCAGGGTGCGCAGGTGGCGAATGTCGAGCATGTTCGTTTGTAGTATGAATAATATTCATGAATTATATAAAAAATATCATTGGATTCATAGTCTGATTTTCTGCATCCTTGCCCGTCTTCAATTTCACTATGCAAGGTGTAAACATGGCTGTCGCACACATCCTGGGCTTCCCGCGCATCGGCGCGCAGCGGGAACTTAAATTCGCTATGGAAGCTTTCTGGAAGGGCAATCTGCCCGAGGCAGGTTTGCTAGCGGCGGGCCGCGATGTGCGCCGTCGTCAATGGGATGTGCAGCGTGCCGCGGGGCTGGATTACGTCACCGTCGGCGATTTCGCCTGGTACGACCACGTGCTCACTACGCTCGCGCACCTGGGTTGTTTGCCTGCGCGTTTTGGCTTCGACGCGTCGGCGCTCACGCTGCCGCAGTATTTCGCGCTGGCGCGCGGCAGCAGCGAAAACCCGGCGCTGGAACTGACCAAGTGGTTTGATACCAACTACCATTATCTGGTGCCGGAATGGAGCGCGGACATGCGCACGGATGGCGGTGTGTCGTGGCTGTTCGATGATGTGCGCGACGCGCAGGCGCAGGGCCACGCCGTCAAGGCTGTACTCATCGGGCCGCTAACGTTGCTGCACCTGGGCAAAGTGCGGGGCGAAACGTTTGACAGGCTCACGCTGCTGCCGCGGCTGATTCCCGCTTATCAGAGGTTGCTGGAGCAACTGAAAGCGCTGGAGGTGTCGTGGGTACAGATGGACGAACCGATATTGGGTCTCGATCTCGATCCGGCGTGGGTGGATGCTTTCTCAACGACGTACGCCACACTTGCCGAGTCAGCGCCCCATATTCTGCTGGCGACCTATTTTGAGTCGGTGGAGGCGCACCGCGATCTGCTGCAATCGGCTCCGGTGGCGGGAATACACCTTGATCTCGTGCGCGGGTGCGGCCAACTCGATCTGTTCCTCGAGAGCTGGCCGCTGGCCAAAGTGCTGTCGCTGGGGGTGGTGGATGGCCGCAACATCTGGCGCGCCAATCTTGACGGCGCATTGGCGCTGCTGGGCAAGGCGCATCAACAACTGGGCGAGCGTTTGTGGGTGTCGGCGAGTTGCTCGTTGCTGCATGTGCCCGTTGATCTTGCGCATGAAATCAAGCTGGAGCCGGAGATTCGCGGGTGGCTGGCGTTTGCCGTGCAGAAGCTCGATGAAATTGTCGCCTTGAAACGTGGCTTGGCGTTGGGCAGCACCGCCATGGCACCGGCGCTGGAAGCCTCACGCGCGGCTCTGGCCTCGCGGCAAAGTTCGATGCGCATTCACCGCGGCCTCGTGAAGCATCGTGTGGCAGCCGTAACGCAAGGCGACACGCAGCGCGCAGCGCCCTTCGCGTTGCGCATTCATGCGCAGCGCGCACGGCTTAACTTGCCGCCGCTGCCCACCACCACCATCGGTTCGTTTCCGCAAACGAAGGAAATTCGCGCCGCGCGCGCCGCATTCAAACGCGGTGATCTGGGACATCTGGATTACCTAGAGGCCATGCGCGCCGAGATACGCCTTGCGGTGTCGCGGCAGGAAGCGCTCGGGCTCGATGTGCTGGTGCATGGCGAGGCTGAGCGCAACGATATGGTGGAATATTTCGGCGAGCAGTTATTGGGGTATGCGTTCACCAACAACGGCTGGGTGCAAAGCTACGGCTCGCGCTGTGTGAAGCCGCCGATTATTTATGGTGACGTCTACCGTGAAGAGCCGATGACCGTGGGCTGGATACGCTATGCACAAAGCCTGACGCAAAAACCGGTGAAGGGCATGCTTACCGGTCCGGTAACGATGCTGCAATGGTCGTTCGTGCGCGACGATCAGCCGCGCGAGACCACCGCGTTGCAGATTGCGCTGGCGCTGCGCGACGAAGTGCTTGATCTGGAAAAAGCGGGCGTCGCGGTTATCCAGATTGATGAACCGGCATTTCGCGAAGGGTTGCCGCTGAAGCAGCGTGACTGGCCGCATTATCTGGAATGGGCGGTGCGGGTGTTCAAGCTGGCATCGTGCGGTGTGGCGGACAACACACAGATACACACCCATATGTGCTACGCGGAGTTCAACGATATTTTGCCCGCAATAGCCGCGCTCGACGCGGACGTCATCACCCTCGAAACCTCGCGCTCCGGCATGGAACTGCTCGATGGATTCGGCGCATTCAGTTATCCGAATGATATAGGCCCGGGCCTTTACGACATTCATTCGCCGCGCGTGCCGACGGTCGACACCCTGTTGCGGTTGCTGGGAAAAGCCGCGCTTGTGATTCCGCTTGAACGTCTTTGGGCCAACCCGGATTGCGGCCTCAAGACGCGCGATTGGCGGCAGACCGAGGCGGCACTCGCCAACATGGTGGAAGCCGTCAGGCAATTGCGCGCGCGCGAAGCGGTGAGTTAAATTTGCTTTATTCCGGTTGTATTCCGGCGTCTTTGATGATTTTGGCGAAGCGCGCGTACTCGCTTTTCACCAACGCCGCGAGTTCGGGCGCGCTGCTCGGAAATAAATCAAAGCCCTGACTGCCCAGCCGCTCGCGCGTGTCGGGCAGTTTCATCGCTTTCACCGCTTCGCTGTTCAAGCGCTCCACGATCTCGCGCGGCAATCCGGCGGGGCCGTAAAAGCCATACCAGTTATCGACCACCAATTGCGGCCAGCCGGCTTCGCCCGTGGTGGGCAACGCGGGCATGGTGGTTGAACGTTTGGCACTGAGCACTGCAATGCCGCGCAGTTTGCCTTGCTGCACATACTGCATCACGCTAGGCACGGCCACCACCACGATATCGACTTGGCCGCTGATGGCATCTATCAGCGCCACCGTGGCGCCTTTGTACGGCACGTGCAGCACGTCGGCTTTGGTCAGCGCTTTCATCGCCTCCATCGCCAGGTGATTGGTGGAGCCAATGCCGCCGGAGCCATACGATAATTTTTTGGGTTGCTTGTGCGCGAGGTCGATGAGTTCGCGTAGATTTTGCGCCGGCACGGACGGGTGTACTACCATCACATTGGGCACGCTGCCCAGCACGGCTATCGGTGTGAAGTCGCGCAGCGGGTCGTAGCCGATTTTCTTGTAGAGAAATGGGCTGAACACCAAACCCGGTGGCGCGATCAACAAGGTGTAACCATCGGCCGGCGACTTCGCCACGATGTCGTTGCCGATGTTGCCGCCGGCGCCGGTGCGTGGATCGACGACAAACGTGTGGCCGAACGCATCGGACAACTTGGGCGCAATCCAGCGTGCAAGCAAGTTGGTACCGCCGGTGCCGAAGGGCACTACGATGCGCACACTTTTACCGGGATAGCCGCTAGTCTGCGCGCCGGCGCAGGTGCAAACGGTGAGCGCAAAGAGCGCAATGATGAATCGCATTATTTATAAAAAATTGTTTAAAAACAAATACTTATACCATATCTACTGTCTGCTGTGCAAGTCGCGGTATTTCTTGTTTGGCGTCGCAATTGCTATCATGCGCCCCTCCCGCACTCAAGATAAAAAAGGTGAAACATCATGGGCCACGAAGAAATCTGCGTCAGCATCGCTAACCATATTGCAACGGTCGAGTTGCGGCGTCCGCCGAATAATTTTCTGGATATTGAATTCATCGGTCATCTGGCCGATGCATTGGAGTCGCTGGATCACGACAGCAGTTGCCGCAGCATCGTGCTCGCCGCGGCGGGCAAACATTTCTGCGCGGGTGCAAATCTGAAAAAGCGCGTCGACGACGAAGCAGCAGGCAAGAAGGCAGCCGCCGTGCCGCGGCATTTGTACCACGAGGCGCAGCGTCTGGTGCAGACCCGCAAGCCCATCGTCGCCGCTGTGCATGGCAGCGCGATCGGCGCGGGGTTGGGTCTCGCGCTGGTGGCGGATTTTCGTGTGACCTGCAAAGAAGCGCGGCTGGCCGCGAATTTCTGTGCGCTGGGCTATCACCCAGGCTTCGGTATGACCGTCACGCTGCCGCGCGTGGTCGGCCATCAAAAGGCGAAATGGTTGTTCCTCACCGGGCGCCGTGTGCCGGGCGACGAGGCCGTCGAGATGGGCCTCGCTGACCGCCTGGTCGCGCAAGATCAAGTGCGGCAAGTCGCAACGGAAATGGCCGCGGAACTCGCAACATCCGGCCCGCTGGCGGTGCAGGCCGCGCGCGAAACGCTGAATGGAGATTTGTTTGCCGCGTTCCGTGCGGCAACCGAGCGCGAGGCGTTCCAGCAGAATATGCTGCGCGAAACCAACGATTTCAAGGAAGGCGTGAAAGCCGGTTTCGATCGGCGCGAGCCGATGTTTACGGGAACGTAACGGGCGGGCAAAAAAACCGCTCT